>NZ_JBSFZS010000036.1:0-68116 GCF_053600395.1 Streptomyces sp. NPDC005070
GGCGGCGAACAGCAGCAGGTCAATGTCGCCCGGATCCAGTCGTGCTTGTGTCAGAGCCTGGGTGAGGGCGTGTGCGGCCAGGTCGGAGTGTTGACGTGCCGCGCGCCCGCCCTGTGCGTGTTCACGTTGCTGTCGTGAGCCTTCTCTCGCTTGGTGCAAATGGCTTCAAAAGCTGTCATAGCGGGCCTTCGCCATGTGGGTGTCGCCCACATGGCGTGTATGTTCCGGGGCCGAGAGCCATGGAAGGGACCAAACCGGTGAACAAGAAGCTCGCGGTCGCACTGTCCGGCGGTGCGGTACTGGTGCTCGCGCTGTCGGGATGCGGCAGCAGCGGGGACAGTGGCAACGACAAGCTGAACTCCTGGGCCAAGCAGGTCTGTGACGCGGTGAAGCCGCAGGCGCAGAAGATCGAGGAAGCGAACGCCGCGATCCAGAAGCAGACCTCGGACAACAGCACGCCGGAGGCCGTCCAGAAGACCGACGCACAGGCCTTCCAGGACATGTCCGACGCCTACAAGGCCATCGGTACCGCCGTCGACAACGCGGGACCGCCGGACGTCGAGGACGGCAAGACGAAGCAGGCCAACGCCGTCAAGGAGCTCAACGGCATCTCCGCGTCGTACACCGCGCTGAAGACGCAGGTCGCCAAGCTCGACACCAAGGACCAGGCCAAGTTCGCCGAGGGGCTCAAGGGCATCGCGACCCAGCTCGGCAAACTGAGCCAGAGCGGGAACGACGCCCTCAAGAAGCTGGAGGAGGGCGACGTGGGCAAGGCGATGGCGCAGCAGGAGAGCTGCAAGTCGGCGTCCGGGTCCCCGGCGGCGGCCAACGGCTGACCGTCCGCAGGCCCCAAGGAGAGCCCGGCACGCAGGCGCGCCGGGCTCTCGGCCCCCGCGGCGCGTGCCGACCCGATGTCCACGGACGCTCCGTGGTCGGCAGGCGTGCCGCTGTCCACGGACGAGCCGTGGTCGGCAGGTGAACCTCTGTCCACAGGTGGGGATGTCCACAGGCGGGGCTCTGTCCACAGGTGGGGATGTCCACAGGCGGGGCTCTGTCCACAGGTGTGGGTGCTCGTGGGCGATAGCGGACACAATGGGAGGCGTGAGTCACACCAGCCTGCCACCGTTGCCCTCGTCCGATCGTGCCGACGTCGCCGCCCGGCTGCGGAGCGCGCTTCTCGGCGCCTCCTTCACCGCGGACGGTCTCCTCGACCTGCTCGGTGCTCCCGCGTACGCCGCGCTGGCACGCAGCGAGACCGTGCCCGCGCTCCGGGCGACCCGCGGGGACACACCGCTGGAGACGCTCGTCCGGCTGTTCCTGCTGCAGCAGCCCGTGCCGTACGCGCGCGTGGCGGACGTGCTGCCCGTCGAGGACGCCCTGGAGAGCGGCTGGCTGACCCGGACGGGCGGGGACGAGGTCGCGGCGAGCGTCGACATCCGGCCCTACGGCGGGCCCGATGGCAAGGACTGGTTCATCGTGTCCGACCTCGGATGCGCCGTCGGGGGCGCGGGCGGCATCGGCAGCCGGGACGAAGGGGTCGTCCTCGGAGTGGGAGGCGCCTCGACGACCCTCGCCGGCATCACCGTGCGCCGGCCCGTCGACTCCGCGCTCGATCTCGGCACCGGCTCCGGGATCCAGGCCCTGCACGTCGCGCAGCACGCCACACGCGTGACGGCGACCGATCTGAACCCCCGTGCCCTGCACATCGCCGCGCTCACCCTCGCGCTCTCCGGCGCCCCGGCCGCCGACCTGCGCCAGGGCTCCCTCTTCGAGCCGGTCCGCGCGGACGAGACGTACGACCTGATCGTCTCGAACCCGCCCTTCGTGATCTCGCCGGGCGCCCGGCTGACGTACCGCGACGGCGGAATGGGCGGGGACGATCTGTGCCGCACGCTCGTTCAAGAGGCGGGGGACCGGCTGAACGAAGGGGGGTACGCCCAGTTCCTGGCCAACTGGCAGCACGTGGAGGGCGAGGACTGGCAGGACCGGCTGCGTTCCTGGGTGCCGCGCGGCTGCGACGCGTGGATCGTGCAGCGCGAGGTGCAGGACGTCACGCAGTACGCGGAGCTGTGGCTGCGCGACTCGGGCGATCACCGGGCCGACCCGGCCGACTACCAGGCGCGGTACGACGCGTGGCTGGACGAGTTCGAGGCCCGCAAGGTGAAGGCTGTCGGCTTCGGGTGGATCACCCTGCGCAGGACGACGGCGGCCGAGCCGTCGATCACGGTGGAGGAGTGGCCGCACTCCGTGGAGCAGCCGCTCGGCGACGCCGTACGTGAGCACTTCGACCGGGTCGACTATCTGAGACGGCACGACGACGCGGGTCTGCTGGCCGGTCACTTCAGACTGGTGGCGGAGGTCGTGCAGGAGCAGGTCGGACTGCCCGGTGCCGAGGACCCGGAGCATGTGGTGCTGCGTCAGCACCGGGGCATGCGCCGGGCCACCAAGGTGGACACGGTCGGCGCGGGCTTCGCCGGCGTGTGCGACGGCACATTGAGCGCGGGCCGGATCCTCGACGCCATCGCCCAACTGGTCGGCGAGGACCCGGTATTGCTGCGGGACCGCACACCCGCCCAGATCCGCCTGCTGGTCGAGCAGGGATTCCTGGAGCCGGTCGAGTAGCGGGGGCGGACCGCCGGACCGACCGCCGGGCACCCCGCTCCGGCGCGGCGGGGAGGGCTGCGAGGAGGCGGCCGGCCCTCGCCTCGCCCGCTCGCGCCGCAGGGAGCGGGGCCCCGCCCTCCTGGTTCGTGTTCCGCCCGAACTCCTTCGGTGCTGTCCGCCCGGGAGGGAAACCGGCCAACCTGCGGCGGGCTTCGCCGGGGCCGTGATCGTCGGGTGTGGTTACCCAGCGTAACTATGCGGCCCGGGCGAGGGTGGACGGGCCGGCCGATATGAATGGCCGGCCCGCATGACGGATATGGATGGGTGGACGGACGGGGACACGGACTCAGGCCAGGGGAAAGGCTCCGTGGAAAAGGGCGAGAAAGAAAGAGTCCGGCTGCGGGGGAGGGCACTCCTCGGCGCGGGTCGAGGTGAGCCGGGAGCGGGCGGAGCGCCGGGCGGAGACCGCCGGCCGCCGGTCCGGAGGGGACGGGAACGACGGATTCGCCACAGTCGGGGGCGCGGGGAGGCCCCGTCCGCGGACGGGGGGCGGTGGGGCGGACCGTGGCGTCGGGTGCGGCGGGAGAGGCTCATGGGGCGCCGGTTGCCCGGCGTTCACCGTGGGTTCGTATGCCCGCTGTCGGGGCGTGTCAGCCTCCCGAGCCTGGGGACCCGGCGTGAAAGGACAGAGCCATGGAAAACGGGCCGGCGATCTTCGCGGGGATGGTGTTCGCCCTGTTCGGAGGCGGAATCCTGGCCTGGACCGTGATCCGGGTACGGCAGGGCGAGCCGGTCGCCCACGGTGTGAACCGCGTCGCATCGGCGACCTTCGCGAGTGTCGCCGGAAGCGGGGCGCTGGCACTCGGGGTGTGGTGCTTCACGCGCCTGTGAGAGCGCGCGTGAGCAGCACCGCTTCGGTAACTGGGAAGTTACCCTCCGGATAGGCCCGGAAGAGCGGGTCGACACTCCGGGCGGCAGGAATGGCGGTAGTCGGGTTACCGTTCGAGTGGCCGTTGCGGGCTTTTCCCGTTTGACACGGGGGCGGGATGTACCGTCACACTCCGCAGCGTCAGCATGACCCGACACCTCGGGAGCAAAGCCCCGAGGAGATTCCGCGTCGACCGGAGAGAAGAGCGAAGTTGTCCCCGACCAGCGACACCGCACACGGCGGCCGCCGACTCGTCATCGTCGAGTCGCCTGCCAAGGCGAAGACGATCAAGGGCTACCTCGGCCCCGGCTATGTCGTCGAAGCGAGCGTCGGGCACATCCGTGACCTTCCCAGCGGCGCCGCGGAGGTGCCTGAGAAGTACACCGGCGAGGTCCGCCGCCTCGGCGTCGACGTCGAGAACGACTTCCAGCCCATCTATGTGGTCAACGCCGACAAGAAGGCCCAGGTCAAGAAGCTCAAGGACCTGCTGAAGGATTCCGACGAGCTCTTCCTCGCCACCGATGAGGACCGCGAGGGCGAGGCCATCGCGTGGCACCTCCTGGAGGTCCTGAAGCCCAAGGTTCCCGTCCACCGGATGGTCTTCCACGAGATCACCAAGGAGGCGATCCGCAGCGCCGTCGCCAACCCGCGCGAGCTGAACAAGCGCATGGTCGACGCGCAGGAGACCCGCCGCATCCTCGACCGCCTCTACGGCTACGAGGTCTCGCCGGTCCTGTGGAAGAAGGTCATGCCGCGGCTGTCGGCGGGCCGCGTCCAGTCCGTGGCGACCCGGCTCGTCGTCGAGCGGGAGCGCGAGCGCATCGCCTTCCGTTCCGCCGAGTACTGGGACCTGACCGGCACCTTCGGCACCGGCCGCACCGGTGACGCGAGCGACCCGGCCAACCTCGTCGCCCGTCTGACCTCGGTCGACGGCAAGCGTGTCGCCCAGGGCCGCGACTTCGACTCGCTCGGCCAGATCAAGGGCGCGAACACGCTCCACCTGGACGAGACGAACGCCCGCGCGCTCGCCGCCGCCCTCCAGGACACGAACTTCGCCGTCCGCTCGGTCGAGTCCAAGCCCTACCGCCGTTCGCCGTACGCGCCGTTCCGTACGACGACGCTCCAGCAGGAGGCCTCGCGCAAGCTCGGCTTCGGCGCGAAGGCGACCATGCAGGTGGCGCAGAAGCTGTACGAGAACGGCTTCATCACCTATATGCGTACGGACTCCACGACCCTGTCGGACACGGCCGTCACGGCCGCCCGCGCCCAGGTCACCCAGCTCTACGGCGCCGACTACCTGCCTGCACAGCCGCGTACGTACGCCGGGAAGGTCAAGAACGCGCAGGAGGCGCACGAGGCGATCCGCCCCTCGGGTGATCGTTTCCGCACCCCCGCCGAGACGGGACTGACCGGCGACCAGTTCAGGCTGTACGAACTGATCTGGAAGCGCACCGTCGCCTCCCAGATGAAGGACGCGGTCGGCAACTCCGTCACTGTGAAGATCGCGGGTACGTCCGCCGACGGCCGGGACGCCGAGTTCAGCGCGTCCGGCAAGACGATCACCTTCCACGGCTTCCTGAAGGCGTACGTCGAGGGCGCGGACGATCCGAACGCCGAGCTCGACGACCGTGAGCGCCGGCTCCCGCAGGTCGGCGAGGGCGACCCGCTGTCCGTCGAGCAGATCACGGTCGACGGCCACGCCACCAAGCCGCCGGCCCGTTACACCGAGGCCTCCCTGGTCAAGGAGCTCGAAGAGCGCGAGATCGGCCGCCCGTCGACGTACGCGTCGATCATCGGCACGATCCTCGACCGCGGCTACGTCTTCAAGAAGGGGACGGCCCTGGTGCCCTCCTTCCTGTCGTTCGCCGTGGTCAACCTCCTGGAGAAGCACTTCGGGCGGCTCGTCGACTACGACTTCACCGCCAAGATGGAGGACGACCTCGACCGCATCGCCCGTGGTGAGGCGCAGGCCGTGCCGTGGCTGAGGCGCTTCTACTTCGGCGAGGGCGACGCGGCCGGCGCCGCCGACGCGGGCAACGGCGACGGCGACCACCTGGGCGGTCTCAAGGAACTCGTCACCGACCTGGGCGCGATCGACGCCCGCGAGGTGTCCTCGTTCCCGGTCGGCGACGGCATCGTGCTGCGCGTCGGCCGCTACGGCCCGTACGTCGAGCGCGGGGAGAAGGACGACGAGAACCACCAGCGCGCCGACGTCCCCGAGGACCTGGCCCCGGACGAGCTGACGGTCGAACTCGCCGAGGAACTGCTCGCCAAGCCGAGCGGTGACTTCGAGCTCGGCGCCGACCCGCAGACGGGTCACCAGATCATCGCCAGGGACGGCCGCTACGGCCCGTACGTCACCGAGGTGCTCCCCGAGGGCACCCCGAAGACGGGCAAGAACGCCGTCAAGCCGCGTACCGCCTCGCTCTTCAAGTCGATGGCGCTCGACACGGTGACGCTGGAGGACGCCCTCAAGCTGATGTCGCTGCCGCGCGTCGTCGGCGCCGACGCCGAGGGTGTCGAGATCACCGCGCAGAACGGGCGCTACGGTCCGTACCTGAAGAAGGGCACGGACTCGCGGTCGCTCACCGCCGAGGACCAGCTCTTCACGATCACGCTGGAAGAGGCGCTGGAGATCTACTCCCAGCCCAAGCAGCGGGGCCGCGCGGCCGCCAAGCCGCCGCTGAAGGAACTGGGCACCGACCCGGTCAGCGAGAAGCCGGTCGTGGTCAAGGACGGCCGCTTCGGCCCGTACGTCACCGACGGCGAGACCAACGCGACCCTGCGCTCCGACGACAGCGTCGAGGACATCACGCCGGAGCGCGGCTACGAGCTGCTCGCCGAGAAGCGCGCCAAGGGCCCGGCCAAGAAGACCGCGAAGAAGGCACCGGCCAAGAAGGCGCCCGCCAAGAAGGCACCGGCCAAGAAGACCGCCGCCAAGAAGACGACGGCTTCGAAGACGACCGCCGCCAAGACGGCGCCCGCGAAGAAGACCGCCGCGAAGAAGACGGCGACCCCGGAAGGCTGAGCCACCCGCTGAGCCGCCGCCGGACCCTGTCGAAGAGCGGAAGCCCCTACACCATTTGGTGTGGGGGCGTCCGTTTGTTCGGGCAGCCCTCCGGGGAGTCAGTGGGTCCGGATAGGCTGGCAGGATGACGCGAGCCGAGCAGCCAACGGCCCACAACTGGGCCCCCGACGAAGCCCTGGTCGCGGATTCGCGCGAGCGTGCCGTCCGCGCACTGCTGAGGCAACCGCAGTTGAAGCGGTTGTGGAGCGCACACCTCGTGGGAGGTGTCGCGGACGTCCTGTCCCTGCTTGTCCTGGTCGTGCTCGCGCTCCAGGCCGCGATCTCCGAGGGCTCCTTCGGCGGTGGCGCCCGCGGGGCCGCCCTCGCCGTGGCGGCCGTCTTCGGGGCGCGCGTCCTCGCGACGCTGCTCTTCGGAGCCGTGCTCCTGGGGCCCCTGACGTCGCTCACCTCTCCCGAGGGACCGCTCGACCGGCGCTGGACCATGCTCGTGGCCGACGGCCTGCGGGCCGCGCTCCTCATCGTCGCGCCCCTGTTCATCGACTGGACCCCGGACAACGCGCTCGCGGTGCTCCTGGTCATCGTCTTCGTGTCCGGGGTCGCCGAGCGGTTCTGGACGGTGTGCCGGGAGAGCGCGGCGCCCGCGCTGCTGCCCGCGCCGCCGCCGGAGGGCGCCACCGTGCGCCCGCTGCCGGACCACATGGACGCCCTGCGACGGCTGTCCCTGCGCACCGCGTTCGTCGCGGTGCCGATCGCGGCACTCGCCCTCGTCGTCGTCTCCCTCGTCAGCAACATGCTGGGTGCCGGGATCGACTGGTTCCACCTGCACCAGGTGGCGCTCGCCTCGTACGTGGCGGCCGGACTGTTCGCGGCCTCCCTGTCGGTGATCACCTTCCTCGAACTGCCCGACGCCCGCACTCCGCGCGCGCGGTCGCCGCTCGAAGGACTGCGCCGCCCGAAGACGGGCACCGGCGGCGACAAGGGCCGTACGGGCGCGATCCCGCTCCTGGTGCCGGCCTGCGCGGCCGTCGCCGGGGCGATCTCGGCAGCCGTCGCCGTCGCCGTGCTGGACGCCATCGACCTGGGCGGCGGACCGGTGATGTACGGACTGCTGGTGCTGGCGCTGACCGGCGGCGTCGTCGCCGGTATCCGCACGGCCCCCTCCCTGCTTCCGTCGCTGTCGCGGCGCCGGCTGCTCGCGCTCGCGATCGCCTTCACCGGGATCACGCTGCTGGCCGCGGGCCTCGTCCCGGACGTCACCACCGTGCTGCTGATCCTCGCCTTCGCCGGCGTGGGCGCGGGTGTCGCCGCCAACACCGGGCACGCGCTGCTCGACCAGGAGACCGAGGACTACCGGCGGGCCCGCACCACCGAGCACCTGCACGCGGTCGTACGGGTCTTCGTGGCGGTCGGCGCGATCGTCGCGCCGCTGGTCGCCGCGGCGATCGGCCCGCACCGTCTGGAAAGCGGCAAGTTCGTGTTCGCGCACGGCGGCGCCGCCTTCACGCTGATGCTGGTCGGCGCGCTCCTGCTGCCGGTCGCGGCCCTGGTGCTCGCCAAGGTCGACGACCGTTCCGGCGTGCCGCTGCGCAAGGACCTGCTGGACGCGCTGCGCGGCGGTGACGACCCGGCGCAGGTGCCCGCCACGAGCGGTTTCTTCCTCGCACTGGAGGGCGGCGACGGGGCCGGCAAGTCCACCCAGGCGCAGGCCCTCGCCGACTGGATCCGGGCCAAGGGCCACGAGGTCGTCGTGACCCGCGAGCCGGGCGCCACCCCCGTCGGCAAGCGGTTGCGCTCGATCCTTCTCGACGTGTCGTCCGCGGGCCTCTCGCACCGCGCCGAGGCACTGCTGTACGCCGCCGACCGCGCGGAGCACGTCGACACGGTCGTACGACCCGCGCTGGAGAGGGGCGCCATCGTCATCTCCGACCGCTACATCGACTCGTCCGTGGCCTACCAGGGCGCGGGCCGCGATCTGTCCCCCACGGAGATCGCCCGCATCAACCGCTGGGCGACGGACGGGCTCGTACCGCATCTGACCGTTCTGCTGGACGTGTCGCCGGAAGCCGCCCGCGAGCGGTTCACCGAGGCGCCCGACCGGCTGGAGTCGGAGCCGGTCGAGTTCCACGCGCGCGTGCGGTCCGGTTTCCTGACGCTCGCCGCCGCCGACCCGGGCCGCTACCTGGTCGTCGACGCCGCGCAGGAGCCCGAGGCCGTCACCACGGTCGTACGGCACCGGCTCGACGTGATGCTGCCCCTCTCCGAGGCCGAGGTGAAGGCCCAGGAGGAGGCGCGCAGGGCGGCCGAGGAGGAAGCCCGGCGCAAGGCCGAGGAAGAGGCCGCCCGCAAGGCGGAGGAGGAGCGCCTGGAGCGTGAGCGCCAGGCCCAGCTCGCGAAGCTGCGCGCCGAGGAGGAGGAGCGCAAGCAGCGCGAGCTGGAGGAGGCCCAGCGGCGTGAGGCCGAGCGCCAGGCGGAGGAGGCGCGGCAGCGCGCCGAGGACGCCCGCCGCCGTGCCGAGGAGGAGCGGCTCCGTCTTCTCGCCGAGGAGGAGGCACGCGCCGCGGAGCAGGAGCGGGCACGCAGGCAGGCCGAGGAGGAGGCGCGACTGCGCGCCGAGGCCGAGGAACGCCGCCTGGAGAAGCAGCGGAAGGCCGAGGAGGCGCTGCTGAGGGCCGAGGAGGCCCGGCGGCTCGCAGCGGAGGCCGCCGCCGCTTCGGCGGCCGCGGCGGCTTCGGCCGAGGCCGCGGTGTCGGGCGCCGGGACGGCCCCGAAGCCCGACGGCCCGACGGGTTCGCAGGCCGGTGCCGGGAAGGCACCCGAGGCTGGCGAGACCTCGACGCGCTCGGCGTCTCCGTCGCCGGCGGCTTCCCCCGCCGCCACCTCGAAGCCCTCGTGGGCCGCGATGTCTTCCGGGGCCGCGGCGCCGTCCGCGCAGGACAACGAGCCGACGGTGCCCACACCGGTCGTGACCGACACGAGGGCGGCCGACGAGACCGCCGTGCTTCCGCCCGTACGACCGGACGCGCGCCGTGCGGGCAAGCGTCTGGGTTCCCGCGCCGACGTCGAGGACACGGCCACGCTGCCCAAGCCGCCGGTTCCGGGCGGGGCGGCGGACGAGACGGCGGTGCTGCCGCCCGTCTCCCCGGACCCGGGTCCGGCCGACGAGACGGCCGTTCTTCCTCCGGTACGGGACAGGGGTGCGGAGAGCCGGGGCGACGAGCCGTCCGGCGACCCCACGGACCGGATGCCCCGGGGCTTCTTCCGCGACGAGCGGCCGGCGGCCGGGCCCGAGGGCCCCTCCGACCGCACGCGGGAACTGCCGCAGGTGGACGAGACGGGCGCCCCGCGCCGCAGGCCCCGCCCCGACTGGGCCGAGGAGACCCCGCTCGGCGACCTCCCGACGCTGGCGGACGAACTGCTGGGCCCGCGTGACGAGGAGGACGACGACTGGGACGAGGGCCAGGGCCGCGGCCGGGGCGGGCGGCGACGCTAGTCCGGTCTCCGGTCTCCGGTCTCCGGTCTCCGGTCTGCGGTCTGCGGTTACCGGGTGCGCGGGGTGCGGTCTCCGGTAGGGCGGGTGGCCTCGGTTGTCAGTGGCGACCCGCACAATGGACGACGCGAGGCAAAGTGCGACGGAAGGGCGGAGCCCATGCCTGTGTGGGACGACCTGGTGGGCCAGGAGAAGGTGAGCGATCAGCTCGCCGCCGCTGCCCGGGACGCCGACGCCCTCGTCACGGCGGTCGCCGCGAGAGCCCCGCTCCCCGCGGCGTCGAAGATGACGCACGCCTGGCTGTTCACGGGCCCGCCCGGTTCGGGCCGCTCCACGGCCGCGCGCGCGTTCGCGGCCGCGTTGCAGTGCGTGAGCCCCGACCGCGCGCTCGGCGGAATCCCCGGCTGCGGGTTCTGCGACGGTTGTCACACGAGCCTGGTCGGCACCCACGCCGATGTGGAGATCGTCCGTACCGACCTGCTCTCCATCGGCGTCAAGGAGACCCGCGACCTGGTTCGCCGAGCCCAGCTCTCCCCGGCGAGCGGCCGCTGGCAGGTCATCGTCCTGGAGGACGCGGACCGTCTCACGGAGGGCGCTGGCAACGTCCTGCTCAAGGCCGTCGAGGAGCCCGCTCCCCGCACGGTCTGGCTGCTGTGCGCCCCGTCCATCGAGGACGTGCTGCCCACCATCCGCTCCCGCTGCCGGCTGCTCACGCTGCGTACCCCGCCGGTCGACGCTGTCGCCGACATCCTCATCCGTCGTGACGGCATCGAGCCCGACGTGGCGGCGGCCGCCGCGCGCGCGACGCAGGGCCACATCGGGCGGGCCCGCCGCCTCGCGACGGACCCGAGCGCCCGTCAGCGCCGGGCCGCCGTCCTCAAGCTCCCGCTGCGGGTCGACGACGTCGGCGGCTGCCTCAAGGCGGCCCAGGAGCTGATCGACACGGCGGCGGAGGACGCGAAGCAGCTCGCCGAGGAAGTCGACGTCAAGGAAACCGAGGAGCTGAAGGCGGCGCTCGGCGCGACGCAGGGCGGCCGGATGCCTCGGGGCACGGCGGGCGTCATGAAGGAGCTGGAGGACCGGCAGAAGCGCCGAAGAACGCGTACGCAGCGCGACAGCCTGGATCTGGCCCTGATCGACCTCACCGGCTTCTACCGCGACGTCCTCGCTCTTCAGCTCGGCTCCCGCGTGGCCATCGCCAACGCGGAGGCGGAGGACGCGCTGGAGCGGCTGGCCCGCGGCAGCTCGCCGGAGTCGACGCTGCGCCGTATCGACGCGATTGCCGCGTGCCGCGAGGCGCTCGACCGGAACGTCGCTCCGCTGCTTGCTGTGGAGGCGATGACGATGGCGCTCCGCGCGGGCTGATCCCGGCGCGGCCGGCCCCGAGGCGGGGAGACGCCGCCCGGTGGGCTTGGTCAGGGCGGCCTGTCCGGCCGGTGCGGTCGGCGAGGAGCGATCCGCTCGGGGTAGACCTGGTAGCGAAGCGAGCCGGCCGGTGACCGGTTGACCGGGTCACTCGTACGGGCCGCTTCCGCGACTGGAGGCGATCATTTGATCGCGCACGGTTACGCTCGCGAGATGCACATGAGGCGCACCCCACGGCAGACCCGACCCCTCCGTGCGAGCGGCGTGCTGCTGGCCGCCGCGGCGCTGATCGTCTCCGCCTGCTCCTCGGGAAGTTCCACGACGACCGCCGCGACGACCGAGGCGGTGCTCACCGCGCTGCCGAGCGCCACGCCGTCGGCGCTGGCGCCGTACTACGAGCAGAAGCTGAGCTGGCGCAGTTGCGGTGTCCCCGGCTTCGAGTGCGCGACGATGAAGGCGCCGCTCGACTACGCGAAGCCCGGCTCCGGCGACGTCCGGCTGGCGGTTTCCCGCAAGAAGGCCACGGGGCCGGGCAAGCGGCTCGGTTCGCTGCTGGTCAATCCGGGCGGACCGGGCGCTTCGGCCGTCGGCTACCTCCAGTCGTACGCCGGTATCGGCTATCCGGCGGACGTCCGTGCCCGCTACGACATGGTGGCGGTCGATCCGCGAGGAGTGGCCCGCAGTGAACCGGTCGAATGCCTCAACGGTCGCGCGATGGACGCGTACACCCAGACGGATACGACACCGGACGACGGCCGGGAGACGGATCAGCTCGTCGGGGCCTTCAAGAAGTTCGCCGAGGGCTGTGGGGCGCAGTCGCCCGATCTGCTGCGGCACGTCTCCACGGTCGAGGCGGCCCGTGACATGGACATCCTGCGGGCCGTGCTGGGTGACGAGAAGCTGACGTATGTGGGGGCGTCGTACGGGACCTTGCTGGGGGCGACGTACGCGGGCCTCTACCCGGACCGGGTGGGCCGGCTGGTGCTGGACGGCGCGCTGGACCCGGCCCTGAACGCGCGCAAGCTCAACGAGGAGCAGACAGCGGGGTTCGAGACGGCGTTCCAGTCGTTCGCGAAAGACTGCGTGCGGCACAGCGACTGCCCGCTCGGCGACGCGGGTACGAGCCCGGACGAGGTGGGCAGGAACCTGAAGGCGTTCTTCCGGCAACTGGACAAGGAGCCCATCCCGACGGGGGACCCGGACGGCCGCAAGCTCGGAGAGGCGCTGGCGACGACCGGTGTGATCGCGGCGATGTACGACGAGACGGCCTGGCCGCAGCTCCGTGACGCGCTCACGTCCGCCATGAAGAACGACGACGGCGCGGGTCTGCTCGCCCTCTCCGACAGCTACTACGAGCGGGACGCCGACGGCCGGTACGCGAACCTGATGTCCGCCAACGCCGCCGTGAACTGTCTCGACCTGCCGGCGGCCTTCTCCGGCCCGGACCAGGTCGAGCAGTCGCTCCCCGCCTTCGAGAAGGCGTCCCCGGTCTTCGGCGAGGGTCTGGCCTGGGCCTCGCTGAACTGTGCGTACTGGCCGGTCAAGAACACCGGTGAGCCGCACCGCATCGAGGCGAAGGGCGCGGCGCCGATCCTCGTCGTCGGCACCACCCGGGACCCGGCGACCCCGTACCTCTGGGCGCAGTCCCTCGCCTCCCAGCTCTCCTCCGGAACGCTCCTGACGTACGTCGGCGACGGTCACACCGCCTACGGTCGCGGCAGCACCTGCATCGACTCCACGATCAACCGCTACCTCCTTCAGGGCACCCCTCCGGAGAAGGGAAAGCGCTGCTCATAGCCCCATGGGGCACCCACGGGGCGCCCGCCCTGGGCGGTGTGCGGAGCACCCCCGGAAACTGTGTAGACTTACCGACGTTGCTGATCGCACCATAGGTGTGGACAGCGCGCCGCCTTAGCTCAGATGGCCAGAGCAACGCACTCGTAATGCGTAGGTCTCGGGTTCGAATCCCGAAGGCGGCTCTGTGGAAGCCTCAGGACTCACTCGCCGTGACCTGGGGCTTTTGCTTTTGCCAGATGCGGTGACGGGCGCATGCGCGAGCCGCGCGGCGGTCTCCGGCCTCGGTCCCAGTCCTCCCGGAGAGCGTGCTCCGTCGGAACCCGGTTCAGACAGCGTCTGAGCCGGGTTTCTGCTCTTGCGGGGGTGGAGAGCCGGGGGCGCCGACGTCGAAGGGCCGGGTCGGGAGTCGGCGTGGGGACGAGTTTCGATCCCGCTCGATCGTGAACCGTGGGGGAGTTCCTTCCGCAGCCGGGGTGTCCGGGACGAGTACAGGACACCGTCGGAATCCAGCCAAACAGGCTCGGGTCCGCCTAATTCGGTTTCGTTCTTCGGTGATTTCCATACGATCATGAACGGCCCTGGAAGCACCATGACCAACCAGGGTGAACAACCAAACGGGAGAAAAAATGCGCAAGTTGGCAGTCGGTGTGCTCGCCGGCGGGATCTTCGCCCTGAGCGCCGGGACCGCGATGGCGGTCTCGTGGCACAACATTCCGACGCTTACCACGGGGGGCGCGTCCTTCCAGGACGGCCAGTACGCGTTCTGGCCGTCCGGGCAGAACCACGGTGCCTTCGAGTGGAAGGGCAATCTCAAGGACACCGACAACGGTGACGGGCACAACATCTACGTGCAGGTGCGGGTCGAGGGCTACGACTGGAGCCGCTACAACGGCAAGCAGCGGACGTCCGTTCCCCTCGACCAGCTCAACTGGGACGGTGCCGCGCAGTACACCAGCAACGCCTACATACGCGTCTGCCGTGACAAGGGCTCGCTGAACCCTGACAACTGCTCGCCGACCAAGCACTACCAGAGGTAGTCGGTCACTCGGGCAAGGCCGCGGGTCCAGGACGTACTCCTGGACCCGCACGCTTCTTTGGGGGAAGCCAACAGCATGTCAGAAATACTTGTTGCCACGGGAGTCGACCTCTCCTACGGCAATCAGCCGGCCGTTCTCGACGCTCATCTCTCGGTGTCCGTCGGGGAGGTCGTGGCGATCACCGGGCAGAGCGGGTCCGGGAAGTCATCGCTGCTCTACTGCCTCGCCGGAGTTCTTCCCGTCAAGCGCGGTCAGGTGCGGTTCGAAGGGCGGGCGCTCGGTGATCTCGACGACGACGAGATCAGCGCGCTACGCCGGGAACGGTTCGGGTTCGTCTTCCAGTACGGCGAGTTGCTGCCGGAACTCACCGTCGAGGAGAACACCGCCCTGCCCCTGCGACTGGCCGGACAACGCAAGGGCCCCGCACTCGCGGCGGCCGGCAAGGTGCTCGAACGGCTCGGCCTCGGTGAACTGCGCGAGCGCCGTCCCGGACAGGTCTCCGGCGGGCAGAGCCAGCGCGTCGCGGTCGCGCGGTCCCTGGTGCACCGGCCCGCGATCGTTTTCGCGGACGAGCCGACGGGGTCGCTCGACAGCGCCAACGCCTCGGCCGTTCTCAAGGAGTTCCTGGGCCTGGCCCGGTCACAGGGCACCGCCGTCATCCTGGTGACGCACGACCCGGCCGTCGCCGCCCAGGCCGACACCCGCTACACGATGGCCGACGGAGTCCTGAGCCCACGGGGTGCCGTGTGAGGGAATTCCTGCTCGGTCTGCGCCTGCTGTTCGGGGCGGGACGCGGCAACCGCATCCGTTTCCTCCTCATGGCCGTCGGCGGTTCGATCGGCGTCTGCTGTCTCGCCCTCGTCCTCACCGTCCCGGCGATCCTCGACGCGCACGACGGCCGCGCCGCCGCCCGCCAGCCCGTCACCTCCGCCGAGGGACCGGCGGACGGCACCCTCGTCCTGCAGCGCGACGACGCCTACGGCTCCCGGTCGTTCACCCGGGTGTTCGTCGCCAAGGGCACCGGGGGCACCCGTGCGCTTCCCCCGGGGCTGAGCGAACTCCCCGCTCCCGGTGAGGTGTTCGTCTCCCCGCGCGTGCATGACCTGCTGCGGTCCGCGCCCGCGGCCAAGGCCCTGCTGCCCGGACGCGAGGCGGGCGTGATCGGCCCGGACGGGCTCGCCCATCCCGACGAGCTCTACGCCTACGTCGGGACCGACCGGGCCAAGCTGGCCCACGAGGGCCGGACCCTGAAGGGGTTCGGGTACAGCTACGCGCCCTTCCCGGCGGTCGAGCCGTCGACCCTCACCGATGTGCGGTTCGCCCTGGCCACACTGGTCCTGCTGCCCCTGGGCATCTTCCTGTCGGTCTGCGCCCGGCTCTCCGCCGCCAGCCGGATGCGCCGCCTCGCGGCACTGCGTCTGCTCGGCCTGAGCATCAAGGGCACCCAGCGGGTGAACGCGGCCGAGACCGTCGTCGCGGCACTGCTCGGCGCGGTGCTGGGACTCGGCGAGTACTGGCTGCTCAACCAGGTGATGTCCCGGGCCGGTCTGCCGGGGCTGAGGTGGTATCCCGGCGACGGCGCCCTGTCCGTCGTCACGATCGCCGTCTGCCTGGTCGGCTGTCCCGTCCTCGCCTGGCTCGTCAGCCGCAGGAGCGCGCGGGACGCGACCGCCAACCCGCTCGCGGTGCGGCGTACGGCGGTGCCGCGGCCCCCGTCCAAGTGGGTCGGTCTGCTGCTGCTCAGCGGCCTGGGCATCGTGTGCGGCTTCTGCGCCACGGGCCTGATGGGGCATCCCGCCTCCAGCCTCGGCGTCAACGCGCTGTTGGTGGTCGCCGGGGTCGTTCTGACCGGCGTCGGACTGGTGCTGACCCTGCCGCTGCTCTCGTACGCGCTGGCACGTCGGGTGGCGCGGACCACCGGGTCGCTGACGCTCAACCTGGCGATGCGGCGCAACGAGGCCGAGCCGGGCAGCACGATGCGGGTGGTCACCAGTCTCGTCCTGCTCGTCTACGTCGCCTCGCTGGCCCAGGGTGTTCTCATCCAGCTCGAGCAGGTGACCCGGCCGTCCGGCGCGGTACAGAGCTACTCCCTGCCCCTGTCGGGGCTCGGCACTCGGGAGCAGCGGGACCTGGAGGACGTGTCCGGGGTCCGGGCGCACGGTCTCCTCATGAACTCCTGGGTCGACCTCGACGCCAGTCAGCCCGGCGTCGTCGCGTCCTCGGCCACGGCTCTGGTGGCCACCTGCGCCGATCTGCGACGGATGACCG
The DNA here is from genome assembly GCF_053600395.1 of Streptomyces sp. NPDC005070. Taxonomy (NCBI): domain Bacteria; kingdom Bacillati; phylum Actinomycetota; class Actinomycetes; order Kitasatosporales; family Streptomycetaceae; genus Streptomyces; species Streptomyces sp. NPDC005070. The sequence goes on from NZ_JBSFZS010000036.1 coordinate 16,515, forward strand.
TGCGCACCGAGGGCTGTGTCGACGGCAGGGTGCTGCGTCTGGTGGACCCCAATTCGAGCGTGGGATCCGACATGGAGACCGGCAAGTCCTTCCCCTTCCGCTTCCGTGACGGCGGCGGGCGGGACAAGCGCCTGAGCGTCGCCGTGCCCGCCGGCCGGGTCGTCTACAGCGGGTTTTCCGGTTCCGCGGTCGGCTCCGCCGAACTTCTCGTCCCGCCGTCCGCCCTCCCCGCCGACGCCCGTCCCCGCGACGCGGAGTTTCTCCTCGCCGGCAGTTCCGACCCCGGACGGGTGCGTGCCGTTCTCGACGGGATCGCCGCCGTCACCCCGATCGCCGAGATCGAGCTGGTCGGGCTGAACATCCAGGGGCTGGAGCAGATCTCCGTGGTCGAGACCCTGCTCGCCCTGGGCATGATCATGGGTCTGGTCATCGGGGTGGCGGCGTTCCTCGTGTCCGTCACCGACCGGGCCGTCGAGCGCCGCGCGCAGGTCACCGCCGTCACGCTGATCGGCGCGCGGGCGAGAACCATGCGGGCCGTCCAGTGCGCCCAGGTCGTGCTGCCTCTGGGCCTCGGACTGGTGTTGGCCCTGGTCTCGGGCAAACTCGCCGAGTCCAGCTACCTGATCACCGGCGGCGGCGCGATCCGCTGGGACGGGGCCGGTGTTCCCCTGCTCCTGCTCGCCGCGGCGGGGGTGGTGGCGATGGCGGCGCTGGGGTCACTGCCCCTGGTGGGCCGCCGTATCGACCCGGAGCTGATCCGCCGGGACTGACGGGGCGGCCTCGCGGGACGGGCGGCCGCCCTGGTCTCGGGCCGTTCGCACGGATCGGCTTCCGGGGCTTGGCGAGAGGCTGTCCGGAGGGGCTGTCCAGAGGGCTGTCAGAGGGGCTGTCCGGCCGTGGGCCGGACAGCCCCTTCGTCGTCTCGGGCCGCGGAGATCCCCTGCGTCGTCTCAGGCCGCCGACACCCCCGTGGAGCTCACCCCCGACAACGCCATCCGTTCCACCCGGCGGGCCTGGTTCAGGCCGCCGGCGTCGACGTAGGTGAAGGGGGTGGCGGCGCACAGGCGCAGGAACGTCCGCTTCGCCTCGGTGTCGTCGGAGATCACGTGGATGTCGGGGGCGGTCGGATCGGGGCACCCGTCGAACGCCTCCCACCACACGTTCTTGAAGGCGCCCACCAGCCGCGCTCCCGGGAACGCGGCGGCGAGGTCCTCGGTGCCGCCGACCGCCCAGGGGCCCACGAAGTCGATGTGACCGCCGGTGAACGGGTTGGTGATGTCCACCAGGATCTTCCCCCGCAGACCTGCCCGCCAGGGCCTGAGCTGCTGCACCGCTCCCTGGACGCCGAGGAAGGCGGGGACGATCACCGAGGACCGCGCGACCACCTCCTCGCAGCTCCCGCCGGCCACGGTTGCCCCGCCCTCGCCGGCCCCGTTCGCCCTGCCCTCACCGGTCACCAACGCCCCGCCCTCGCCCCCAAGGCCGGTCGCGCCGCTCACGTCCCCCGGGTCAACGACGCCGACCGGCCCCGGTGCGCCCGGGCCCAGGCGTACTTCGTGTCCGGCCCGCGCGAACATCGTCGCCAGAGTGACGGCGATCCCGCCCGTCCCCAGCACCCCGATCGTCATGACCGTGCTCCCCCTTCCCCCGTTCCCGCTCATGTCGTACGCGTCTCCCCCGACCCCGTTCATGCCGTAGGCGTCTCCCCGGACCCCGTTCATGCCGTACGTGTCTCCCCGGACCCCGCTCATGTCGTACGCGTCAGCACCAGGCTGACGTTGTGTCCTCCGAAGCCGAAGGAGTTGGCGAGTGCCGCGTCCCACCGGCCCGTGCGGTTGGTGCCGCTGACCACGTCCAGTCGGACGGCCGGGTCGGGTTCGTCCAGGTTGCGGGTGGCGGGGACCACCCCGTCGTGGAGCGCGAGCAGCGCGGACATCGCGCCGAACGCGCCCGAGGCGCCGAGCATGTGACCGGTCATCGACTTCGTCGCGGTCACCACCGGATGCTCGCCCAGTGCCTTCGCGACCGCCTCGGCCTCGGCGAGGTCCCCGCCGGAGGTCGAGGTGGCGTGGGCGTGCACATGGCCGACATCGCGGGCTTCCAGTCGCGCGTCCCGCAGGGCCGCCCGCATCGCGAGGACCTGCCCCTCGGTGTCGGACGCCGAGATGTGCCGGGCGCTGGATCCCACGGCCGCGCCGGCCACCGTGCCGTAGACGCGGGCGCCCCGGGCGCGGGCGAACCCGGCGCGTTCGAGGACCATGACCGCGGCGCCCTCGGCCATCACGAAGCCCGAGCGGGCCGCGTCGAACGGCCGGGACACCGCGGCCGGGTCCCCGTCCTGCCGCGACAGCGCCTTCATCTGCGCGAACGCGGCCACCATGAAGGGATGCAGACTGGCCTCGGTGCCCCCGGCCACCACGACGTCGGCGCGGTCCAGCCGGATCAGGTCCAGTGCCAGGGCGATCGCCTCGGCGCCCGAGGCACAGGCGCTCACCGGGGCGCGGGCCCCCGCCCGCGCCCCCAGGTCGATGCTGACCCACGCCGCCGGTCCGTTCGGCATCAGCATGGGGACGGCGTACGAGGACAGCTTCCGCAGGCCCGCCCGCTCGTACAGGTCGTCCTGTCCGAGCGCGCTCAGGATGCCCCCGATCCCGGTGCCGACGACCACGGCGAGGCGTTCCGGTTCCACCGGGGGCCGGCCCGCGTCCTGGAAGGCCTCGCGGGCCGCCACCATGGCCAGTTGCTCCCCGCGGTCGAGTTTGCGGGCCTGGACCCGGCCGAGCACCTCGACCGGGTCCGCGGTCACCGTCCCGGCGATCCGCACCGGCAGATCCGCGGGCCAGCCCTCGTGCTCCTCGTCCAGGCGCCGGACTCCGGACCGGCCGTCGAGCAGGGCCTGCCACGCGTCGGCCGCGTTCGCGCCGAGCGGTGTCAGGGCGCCCAGCCCGGTCACGACCGCGCCGTGGTCCCTGCCTTCGGCCGACGTCACGTCACGTCCGCCTCTCCGTCGGCGCGGTCGACCGGGCCCCGGAAGGTCAGGGCGACGTTGTGGCCGCCGAACCCGGCGGAGTTCTTCACCGCGACGTTCTGCTCGGGTCCCAGCTTGAGCGGGCCGCCGTGCACCACGTCGACCGAGAGGCCCTCGTCGAGGCGGGTGAAGTTGCGGGTCGGCGGCACCATGCCGTGGTACAGGGAGAGGATCGTGGTGATCGACTCGATCGCGCCCGCCGCGCCGAGGCTGTGCCCGGTCATCGACTTGTTCGCGGTCAGCGCGGGACCGTGTTCCGCGTCCCCGAACACCGCCCGCACCGCGCGGGCCTCGGACGAGTCGCCGGGTCCGGTCGCCGTGCCGTTGGCGTTGAAGTGCGCGACGTCCGCGGGGGTCACACCGGCGTCCTTGAGCGAGGCGCGGACGGCCGCGACGGTGCCGGTGCCGTTCGGTTCGGGCTGCACGATGTGGTACGCGTCCGACGAGATGCCCACGCCGGCGAGTTCGGCGTAGATCCGGGCGCCACGCTCACGCGCGTGCCGCTCGGACTCGAGGACGAGGATGCCGGCACCCTCGCCCAGGACCATCCCGTCGCGGTCCGCGTCGAACGGGCGGCATGCGGACGCGGCGTCGTCGACCCGCTGCGACAGCGCCCGCATGGCCGCGAACGAGGACAGGACCAAGGGGTGCAGAGGCGCCTCGGCGCCGCCCGCCACCACGATGTCCGCGTCCCCGCCGCGGATCAGTTCGGCCGCCGTGACCAGCGCCTGGGTGCCGGAGGAGCAGGCGTTCACCGTCGCGTGCACACCGAGGCGCGCGTTCACCAGCAGGGCGACGGCGGCCGCGGAGCCGTTGCCCATGGACATCGGCACGGTCATGGGGGGTACGCGTCGCCAGCCCCGCGTCTTCAGCGCCTCCCAGCCGTCGATGATCGAGTTCATGTCGCCGAGCGCGGCCGAGACCACCACGGCGACCCGGTGCGGAGCCGTGGGCGCGTCGTCGAGTCCCGCGTCGGTCCACGCCTCCGCCGCTGCCTTCACCGCGAACTGGGCGGAGCGGCTCAGCCGCCGGCGCTGCTGGTGCTCCAGACCGAGACCGGGGTCCGTCTTCGACCGCCCGCCGAGCATCGGCGGGAGTTCCTCGGCCCAGGACTCCTCGTCCAGCAGGCCTAAGCCGCTCTCGCCCCGCAGCATGGCGTCCCAGGTGCCGGCCACGTTCTCGCCGAGCGCGGTGATCTCCCCGAGGCCGGTGACGACGACCTTCGTGGTTTCGTCCTGGCGGGCCTTGTCATGACGGGTGTTGTCCTGGCGGGTGTTGTCCTGACGTGTGTTCATCGGTTGCGCGCTCCCTGTCCGAGCCGTGCCGCGAGCTTTCCGGAGTCCTTCTTCACCGAGTTGACGAGCACCTTCCTGAGCAGGGACTTCGGCATGATCCCGAAGTAGTCCCCGGGTTCCACCTCGAACGTCCAGTGCACGGTGGTGGTCCCGTCCTCGTTCTCGGCGTAGTCGTAGGTGCCGACGTAGTGGAACGGCCCGTCGAGGGTGTGGAACTTCGAGCGCCGGCCCGGCTCGAACTCGCTGATCTCGACGGTGAATTCCATCCGCTTGCCGATGAGCTGGAAGGTGATCTCGTACCGGCCGCCGGGCCGCGGCTCCCCGTCGAGGAGCTTCACGTCCACGCACGCCGCCTGCCATACGGGGTCCTGCGCGGGGTCGGAGATCTGCGCGAACGCCTCCTTGGGCGTCACCGGGAGGCGGAACGCGTACTCGGCCTTGACCGGTTCAGTGGTCGCCATTGTCGGTGGTTCCTTCCATGTGGGGTGCGATCGCCCGTGCGGCGGTCTCGGCGTGCGGCGGATACATCACCGAGTTGTGGTCCCCGGGGACGTCCAGGACGTTCAGTGATCCCTTGATCAGGGCCTCCCAGCCGAGCTTGGGCCCGTACTCGGCGGGCTCGTCGGCCGCGCGCAGCAGGACGAGGTCCAGCTCGGCGGGCTCGGGCAGGTAGGTCTGCAGGGCGATGCCGTTGGCGAGGTAGGCCTCGAAGTAGCGCAGGATCTGCGCGCGGTCCGCGTCCTCGGCGAGGACGCCGATGGCGGCGGCCCGTTCGAGGATGTGGTCGAACGCGGCGTCACCGCCGAGGGTCCGCAGATGGTCCGCGGGGATGTCGAGCGTCTTCCCGGCGGGCACGGCGAGGTCCCGGGCGAACCAGGAGAGGATCGTCGAGTCGTCCGCGGACTCCGGGATGTTCTCCTCGACGGGCGCCCGGCTGTCGATGCCGATCAGGAACTCGATCTCCTCGCCCTCGGCGCGCAGTTGGCAGGCCACCTCGTAGCCGATGACACCGCCGAAGCACCAGCCGCCGAGGGCGTACGGGCCGGCCGGCTGGATCTCCCTGAGGTACTCGATGTAGCGGGTGGCCATGGCCTCCACGCTGATCTCCGCCTCGCCCTCGTTCTGGATGCCGGGGGCCTCGATGGCCAGGACCGGCCTGCCCTGCGGGAGGTGGTGGGTCAGTTCGACGTAGCAGAACACGGTGCCGCCGAAGGGGTGGAACAGGAAGACGGGCCGCTCGTCCGCCGTTCCTTCCCGCAGGGTGACGACGGGGGTGCGCGAGGTCTCCTGGCCGCCGGACCGCACGATGGCGGCCAGTTCGGCGATGGTGCCCTGGCGCAACATGTCGGAGATCGGGATGTCCACGTCCCACTCGGTGCGGACGGCCGCGCTGAGCCGGACGGCGAGCAGCGAGTGGCCGCCCACGTCGAAGAAGTTGTCGTGGATGCCGACCTGGGAGATCCTGAGGATCTCGGTCCACATCCGCGCCAGGACGATCTCCGTCGCGTCGCGCGGCTGCTCGAATCCGGCGCCCGAGGTGACGACCGGCTCCGGCAGCCGGTTCCGGTCGATCTTCTTGTTGGCGGTCAGGGGCAGTTCGTCGAGGACCATGACGATGCCGGGCACCATGTACGGCGGCAGCGACACGGCGGCGGCCGACTTGACGTCGGCCGTCTTCAGCTCCGTCCCGGGCTCGGCGACCAGATAGGCGACGAGCCGGTCGTCGTGGACCACGACGACGGCCGTGGAGACGCCGTCCACCGCTCCGAGGACGGCCTCGACCTCGGAGAGCTCGATGCGGTAGCCGCGCAGCTTGACCTGGTTGTCCAGGCGGCCGTGGTGCAGCAGCCGGCCGTCGCTCGTCCAGCGGGCCCGGTCACCGGTGCGGTAGAGGCGCCGGTCCGGGGCGGCGGGCAGTCCGGTGACGAACCGCTCCGCGGTCAGCTCCGGCCGGTCCCAGTAGCCGAGGGCGAGTCCGTCGCCGCCGATCCACAGCTCGCCGGGGACTCCCGGCTCGACGCCACGGCCCTGCGGGTCGAGGACGTGGAGCCGGGTGTTGGCGAGGGGTGCGCCGATGTCGATGCCGGACGAGGGCTCCACCCGGCCGGCGGTGGACCATACGGTCGTCTCGGTCGGCCCGTACACATTGCGCAGGCTCGCCACCCGTTCGGCCAGGAACTCGGCCAGATCCAGCGGGAGTTCCTCTCCGCCGCACAGGACGTTGAGGCGTGCTCCGCCCTTCCAGCCGGCGTCGCGCAGCATGCGCCAGGAGGTGGGCGTGGCCTGCATCCAGGTGGCGCCGGAGTCGTCGATGCGGGCCGCGAGGGCGGCGCCGTCGGCGGCGGTCGTGCTGTCGCACACGATGACCCGGCCACCGGCCACCAGGGGCATGTACAGCTCCAGGCCGGCGATGTCGAAGGAGATCGTGGTGACAGCGAGGAGGCTGTCCGACGCGGTGAATCCGGTGTCGTCCTGCATCGCGAGGAGCAGGTTCGTCAGCGCGCTATGGGGGATCGCCACACCCTTGGGGCGTCCGGTGGAGCCCGAGGTGTAGAGGATGTACGCCAGGTCGGAGGTACCGGCCGCGGGGTCGGAGGAGGCGGTGGCGGCCGTCGCGTCTCCGCCGCCGGCCTCCGCCGCTGCGTCCTCGTCCCTGTCCCCGTCCTCGTCCTCGGTCCCGTTCCCGTCCTGGGCCCCGTCCCTGTCCTCGGCCCCGTCCGTGCCGCTGCCGTGCACCCCGGCGGCCAGGTCGTCCAGTTCCAGCACCGGAAGGCCGGGCAGCCGGCTGTCGCGCAGGTCGCTCTGGCTGATCAGGAGCCGGGCGCGGGAGTCCTCGGCCATGTACGTCAGCCGCTCGACGGGGAGCTTCGGGTCGAGCGGGACGTATGCGGCGCCCACGTCCAGTACCGCCAGCAGTGAGGCCACGAGCGGTGCGCCGCGCTCGGCCATGACCGCGATCCGGTCGCCCGGCGCGATGCCGGCCGTCCGCAGGGCGGCCGCGGTCCGCTCGACAGCGTCCAGGAGCCGCGCGTAGCTCCACTCCTCGCCGTCGGCGGTCAGCGCGGCCGCGCCGGGCGTCCGCGTGACCTGGTCCCGGAAGAGCTCCGGCAGCCGGGCCTCCGGGATCGCCCGCTCGGGTCCGGTGCCCCAGGCGGCGAGCCGGGCCCGCTGCCGCTCGTCGCCGCGCACCAGGCCGCGCAGGGGCTCGTCCGGGCGGGTGACCAGGGTCTCCACCGTGGTGACGAACGTGGCGGCGAGTTCCCGGGCCGTGCCCGCGCCGAAGATGTCCGTGCTGTAGCGCAGGACACCCGCGAAGGCCCCGTCGCGTTCCGCGCCCATCTCGATCCACAGATCGGTCTGGCCCTCCTGCTGCGGCAGCGGGTAGGGCCGCAGGGTGGCGCCGGCGATGTCCAGCTCACCGCCCGTGCCCGGCTCCAGCAGGAAGAACGCGTCCATGTCGGAGAGGAACGGCAGCCGGTCCCAGGCGAAGCCCGCCTGGTACAGCGGCGTCCGGCTCGGGTCCCGCGGCGGGGCCAGTTCCCGTACCAGCCAGGGGAAGGGCAGCTCCTGCGCCCGCATGGCTTCGAGTACCCGCTCGCGGGAGGCCGTGAGCAGCCGGCGGTACGTCGACTCCTCGTCGACCTCGCCCCGTACGACGACGGTGTTGACGAAGTTGCCGAGGGCGTCGCGGAACCGCCGGTGCAGCCGGCCCGAGGTCGGGGTGCCGACCACGATGTCCGACTGGCCGCTCAGCCGGCTCAGCAGCACGAAGTACGCCGACAGCAGCACCGTGTACGGCGTCGCCGAGGTCTCCCGCGCCAGTCGGCGTACCGCTTCGGTCGTGGCGGCGGACAGCGCGAACGGTGCCGAGCCGCCGTCGTAGGACGGCGCGGGCGGGCGCGGCCGGTCGCCGTAGAGATCCAGATGGGTCGGTGCGTCGCCCAGCCGCCTCTCCTCGCCGTCGCGCAGCGCCCGGGCCTTCTCGCCGGCCAGGAAGGACTGCTGCTGGTCGGCGTACGCGGCGAAGGCGGCGCCGTCGAGCGCGAACCGGCCCGGCGTTCCCTCCAGGCGGCCGCGGACCTCGGAGAGGAGCAGGGCCAGCGACCAGAAGTCGGCCGCGATGTGATGCATCACGAGGGTGAACACCCAGGTGCGCTCGCCGGTGCGGTAGAGGTGCACGCGCCACAGCGGCGGCCGGGACAGGTCGAACGGGGTCCGGCTGTCCGTCCTGACGAGGTCCCGCAGCTCCCGCGGGTCCGTCCCCCGTACGTCGGCGAGACGGATGTCGAGCGGCACGGCGTCGCGCACGAACTGCTCGGGCCCCTCCGGGCCGGCCCGGAAGCCGGTCCGGAGGGCTTCGTGTTCACGGGTCAGGCCGTCGAGGATGTCCCGGGCCTGGACGCCGAGTTCCGCGTCGGCGGTGACCTCGGCGCCGAACACGATGTGGTACGCGGAGCACCCCGGGTCGGTCTCGTGGATGAACCACAGGCCGGCCTGCTGGGCGTTGACGGGACGCACGGAGTCGACCGGACCCACCGGAGCCGTGGAGCCCCTCTCACCCGTCCGGACCGCGAGGCCCGTCGAGCCCTCCGGAGCCGTCGTGTCGGCCGTCGTCGTCGGACGCGCTGTCGTCATCGCGTGCCGTCCATGGCCGCGGAGACGGGCTCGGCGCTCATCAGCTTCCACAGCGCCTCGGACAGGGTGTCCACCGTCGGGTGGTCCCAGAGCAGGTCCACGGGCAGGTCGGAGAGGCCGCAGACGTCCTCGATCTCCATGCCGACGGTCAGCGCCGCCATGGAGTCCAGGCCGTAGTCGGTGAAGGGCCGGTCGGTCTCCAGCTCGGCGGCCGGGATGCCCGCCTCGGTGGCCACGGCCTCGAGGAGAACCCGCTTCACTTCGTCGATCGTCATGTCGGTCGTGCTCATCGCAGGTCGATACCTTTCGGTGTTCGGCAGTGAGGGGTTGTCAGGCGGCGTTCGACTCATGGCTCCGGCCGGCCTCGCGCGCGCCGGGCGCGGCCATGCGCATCCGGCGGATCGAGAAGAACTCGTCGGTGGCGTACTGGGAGTTGAGCTGGGCGAACAGCCGGTGGGCGGTCTCCGGGTCGAGGTCGCCGGTCTCGTACTGGTGGACGTGGCGGCGGGCCAGCGCGGCCTGGAGCCATTCGCCGTCGGCGAAGAACTCGTCGAGGTGGTCCCGGTTGAACAGCCATACGCCGAGAGCAGCGACCTTGGCGTGCAGGGCGCTCAGTTCCTCCGCCACCCGGATCAGCCGGGGCGGGGTGGACTTGGCGGAGGCCGTCGGCTGCGCGGCCGGCCCGGCGCTCGACTGCCGTACCTCGTGGACCCGGGCGAGCAGCGCGTCGAGTTCCCGCCGCAGTTCCTCGGCCCGGCCGCGCAGGACGGCGAGCCGGTCCGCGTCGCAGCCGGCGGACGGCGACAGCTCCGCGAGGCGGGTGATCAGCGCGGGCAGGCTCGCGAACGTGGCGTCCCTGCCGCGCCCGAACACGCTCACCCGGTGCGGCTCGAAGTCGGGCAGTTCGGCCCGCAGGTCGTACAGCGCCCGCCAGTCCTCGTCCGGGGTGTGCCCCTGCGCCTTGGCCAGGGCGGGCAGTTGGAGCGCGAGGCTGTCCAGGCAGACCGGCTCACTGCCGTCGAAGACCGATACGACGGCGCCGTCGCGGAGCATCTTCTGGAAGGTGCCCACGTGTTCGGCGGCGCGCATGAAGTACCGGGCGCCCAGGGTGCGGGCCAGCGCCTTGCTGTTGAAGTCGACCAGGCGGGCCACCTGCACCTTGGCCAGGTTCGCCCAGATGCTGAACTGCTCGGTGTACAAGTGCAGTCCGCGCATCGCGACGAGGCTCTCGCACTCCGCGACGAGCAGGTTCAGGTAGGCGCCCGCGAGGGACTCGGTGACGTACGGGATCTCGGTCGCGGGTCCGTCGTAGAGGATCCGCTCCGACAGGAACCCGGTCACGGTCCGCAGCATGGTGTCGCCCGTGCCGAGCGACAGGCCGGTGCAGAAGGTCCGGGTGATCAGGAGGCCACGCAGGGCCAGTTCGAGCCCTTGGCCCTCGGCGCCCAGCCGGGCCGAGGCGTCCACCCGGGCGCCGTCGAAGGCGATTCCGCTGATGTCGCAGCCGCGCAGGCCGTAGGTCGGGACGCGGGGGACCCCGGACACCTCGCCGGAGATGATCTGGGACCGGTCCACGAGGAACATCGACTGCTGCCGCTTGGCCGGTGTGGTCTCGTCGCCAGTGATGCCGAGCAGCACCACGTGGGTGGAGGTCCGGCCCCGGTTGATGGGCCACTTCTCGCCGGTCAGGACGTACTGTCCGCCGTCCGGGGCGGCCGTGAACCGGTTGGCGGCGAGGTCGGCGCCGTGTTCCGGCTCGGAGTAGGCCAGACAGGGCACGACCCCGCCGGCCAGGACCGTGGCCGCGTGCTTCTCCTGCTGCTCGGCGTTCCCGCCGACCCAGGCGAGCATCATCCAGACCTGGGTGCTCTCGCTCACCGCGACGTTCATGTCCCGGCGGGCGATGACCCTGGTCAGCATGAGGATGTCCTCGGCGGCCCGGAGATCACCGCCCAGTCGTTCAGGAACGAAATAGCGGCTGAATCCGAAAGCGCGGACCCGGTCGATTCCTGCGGAGGGAAGTTCGTCGCGTTCGTCGAGCTCCAGTGCCCCGGCGAACGATAAGGAGTTCCGCTCCACCGCGGGGTCGCCGAGCCAGTCCTCCAGGGCTTCGGCGAGGGCGGTGCTTGATTGTTTCATCGAGCTTTTCCATTCCATGCTGGAGAGGACAGCGGCGTCGAAAGGCAGCCCTGTCCGAAAAACGGCCGTGGTGATGGAGAGGTGCGTGACAAAAGAGCACAGGGCGCGACGCGCGTAGCGCGGCGCAGTGCGCGGTGTCAGACCTTTGAAGTCGGATGAGGTCGGATCAGTGATGGATGCCGTGCCGGTGCCGGCAGGCGGGTGCTGGACGCCGGACCGGCCGAACAGGCCGGTGTGGGACGCCGGACGAGTGATTTCAGGCCGGTTGTGTCGGACCGGCCCGGTGGCACCAGTGGCGTGGGATCGGCGCGGAGAGGCGCGCCTTCCCCGGCGTCAGCGTTGTCCGCTACAGCATCTGATCGAAAAATTAACCATTTCTATTTTCCCCCGTCGCGCGAAGCGCTCTTGTTTCCCTCGTGCCCGGCTCGAGTCGCTGAGAGCGATGTTCTGGCCAGGCAATTCAGAAGCCTAGCAGGCGCGCCACATCACCCTATGTGATGCGAGACACAGGCGACACCTCGTCGTCTCGTCCGAATGCCCGACTCCGCACCTGATCATCAAATGCCTGACCTCGCCCATTCCTGGACAATGATCGATTCCATTTCGGGAACGCGGACCGCTGTGAACCGTTCGATTTTGCATCGATGTAACGTGCGGCGCCGCGGTTTCGATTGCGGACGGGTGAATTCCCCCCAGTCCGGAATCTGTCGCTCCAGCGGTTGCCGCCGGGGAGTGCCGGGACCCGGCCGCCGGGATCCCGCCAGGGGGAGGGGTTGTCCGCCGAAGAATCGTTGTATCTTCGATGGTGGAGACTGCCACGATCGAAGGAGTCGGCTCATGGTGCGCAGCGGTAACGCCGAGCAGCACGGGGCGTCCCCCCGGAAGGACTTCCTCATCGCCGAGCGGCCCGGCTATCTGCTCCACAAGGCCGGGCTGGTGCTGGTGGAAGATGTGGAGAAGGCGCTGGCCGGGGTCGGCATGCGCATCCGCGACTTCTTCGTGCTGGCCGCGCTGGCCGGCGGGCCCGAGCTCTCGCAGCAGGACCTCAGCCGGCTGCTCAATCTCGATCCGACCACCGTCGTGACGGTGATCGACGAGATGGAGCGCAACGGGCATGTCGAGCGCCGGCGCAATCCGGCCGACCGGCGGCGCTACAACCTGATCCTCACGGAGTCCGGCCGTGCGGCGCTCGCGACGGCGGACCGGGTGGCCACGGAGGTCGAGTCGGCCTTCTTCGGCGCACTCGCGGAGGATGAGCGCGAGGCGCTGCGCAAGATGCTCGGCATGCTCATGGCCGGTCGCTGGCCCGCCTCGGTCTGCTCCGACTGACACCCGCCTTTCCGCGCATCCACCCACGCTTCCCGCTCTCCCGGAAGCCCCGCGAAGCCCGCGATGCCGTTTCGACGGCGCCGCGGGCTTCTGTCGTACCCGAGGGGTGCTGCTTCCGGCGAGCGGGTTCCTGTCGTACCCGGGGCTGCTGTTTCGACGGTGGCGTCGTCTTCCGTCGCGCCCGGGGACGCCCTTTCGGTGGCGGCGCGGGCTTCCGTCGCGCTCGCGGCCGTCACCACGGGTGACCGTGCTCCGGTGAAGGGCAGGTCGGTCGTCGGTCGACGCGTCGGCCGCTACCGACCGTCACGAACGTTGACGTATGGCTTTCCAATCATCTAGATTTCCATCATCTAAGGATCCTGTCGATTGGAAGGTTCTCGCATGTCCGCAGAACGCGCTCCGTCGCCCACTAGGTGGTGGACACTCGGGATCGTCGCGTTGGGCTCGTTCATGCTGATGCTCGATCTGAGCGTGGTCTCCATCGCGCTGCCTCAGATCCATCGCTCCCTGGGCGGCAGCTTCGCCGACCTCCAGTGGGTGTTCGACGCCTACGCCCTCACGCTGGCGATCTTCCTGGTGGCGGCGGGATCGCTCGCCGACCGGATCGGCCGCAAGAAGGTCTTCCAGGTCGGCTTCGCCATCTTCACCGCCGCCTCCCTGGCCTGTGGACTGGCTGACGGATCCGGTCAGTTGAGCTGGTTCCGGGCCGTCCAGGGTGTCGGCGCCGCCATCATGTTCGCGGTCGGTCCGGCCATGCTCAGCCACGAGTTCCACGGCAAGGAGCGGGCGACCGCCTTCACCGCGTTCGGTGCCGCCGTCGGTCTCGCCGTCGCCACCGGCCCGCTCATCGGCGGCTCGCTGATCAACGCGCTGTCCTGGCGCTGGATCTTCTACATCAACGTGCCGGTCGGCGCGCTCGCCCTCCTCGTCGGCGCGCTGCGCGTCCGTGAGTCGCTCAACAAGCGGGCCCACCCCACCGACTGGACCGGTCTGGCCACCTTCAGCATCGCGCTCGGAGCACTGGTCTTCGCCACCATCCGCGGGCCGGTGGAGGGCTGGACCAGCGGCACCACGCTCGGTCTGTACGCGGCCAGCGCGCTGTTCCTGGTCCTCTTCGTGGCCATCGAGCGCCGACTGGGCGAGCGGGCCCTGATCGACCTGGCGTTCTTCCGCAGCCCCACCTTCGTGGGCATCTCCCTCGTCGCCATGATCGGCAACGCCGGGGCCCTGCCGTCGGTGTTCTTCGAGACCAGCTACCTGGAGAACATGCTGCACGTGGACGCCTGGGGCACAGGCCTCAGGTTCCTGCCGCTGACCGGCGCGATGTTCGTCGCCGGCGCGCTCGGCGGCGGGCTCATCGGCAAGGTCCCCTTCCGGGTGCTGCTGGGCGGATCGACCCTGGTGATGGCCATCGGCATCCTGTTCCTGAACCTCACCGAGGCCGACTCGTCCTGGACGGTCCTCGTCCCGGCGCTGGTCATCTCCGGCTTCGGCATGGGCGCCTTCAACCCGGCCCGTGCGGCGCTGGCCATCGGCGTCACCGAACCGGCCAAGGCCGGTGTCGCCTCGGGCATCAACGAGACGTTCCAGCAGGTGGGTATCGCGGTCGGTATCGCCGGCGTCGGCGCGTACTTCCAGCACAGCGTGGCCGACGACTTCACGTCCTCGGCGGTCGGCAAGCAGATGGGGAGCGGCGCCGCGGAGGAGGCCGCGCACGGCATCAGCGCCGGCTCTCTCGACGCCGTCGCCCAGGCCGCGGGACCGCTCCGCGACAAGGTGCTGGCCACCGGGCAGGACGCGTTCATGAGCGCCTTCCACGGTGCCATGACCCTGAGCGCGATCCTCGGGTTCGTCGCCGCGGTCATCGGCTTCACGATGCTGCGTACGAAGGATCTCCACGCCAGCGCGCTGTCGACCATTCCGCCGGACGTCGACGAGGACGGCGAAGTGCGCTCCGACGGCTCGACGGACGTCGCGGTGGGCGCGTCGGCCTGACGTCGTCGCCCCTCAGCACCGCCCCGGTGGTCACTTCCCCCGCGCCGCCGGGGCGGCTCACCGCTCTCCTGACCCGCGCCCCTGCCGCGCGGGTCAGCGGCCGTTCCGGTCGTGGGCGGGTCAGTGGCCGTCCCGGTCGTGGGACGACACCGGGATCGTCTCCTTGTGGAAGTAGGCCGGGCGGATCGCGTTGTACGCGAACATCAGGATCGCCCCCAGGAGAAGCGCGCCGATGCCGGTGACGAACACGCCGCCGAGCTGCCAGTGCGGCGGGAACGGCAGGGTCCACGAGGTGCTGCCGTAGTCGGCGGCGGCGTACACGATGCAGGCGTTGATGAAGAAGTAGAGCAGCATCAGACCGCCGAGGCCCGGCATGATCCCGCGCGTCCACAGGTCCTGCGCGCTGCGCGTGAGGACCTTGCGGTAGTACCAGACGCAGGCGAAGCCCGTGAGCCCGTAGTAGAAGGCGATCATCAGGCCGACCGAGCCGATGGAGTCGGCCAGGACGTTCTCGCTCACCCTGGTCAGGATGATGTAGAAGACGATCGAGGCGATCCCCATGCCCACCGTGGACCAGGTCGGGGTGAGGAACCGGGGGTGGATGCGGGAGAAGCGCTGCGGGATGGCCTTGAAGGCGGCCATGGACAGCGTGGTGCGGGCGGTCGGCAGGATGGTCGTCTGCGTGGAGGCCGCCGCCGAGGTGAGGACCATGACGATCAGGAGTTTGGTGGCGACCGTGCCCCAGCCCCCGGTGCCGAAGACCTCGGCGCCGAGACTGGAGAGGACGTCTCCGGAGTTGTCCGGGTTGCCCAGGCCGATGCCCTTGTCGCCGACCCCGGCGAAGGCCTGCGCGGACGTGGTGACCAGGACGTAGACGAGCAGCAGGATGACGGTCGAGATGACGGCCGCGCGGCCGGGTGTGCGGTCGCGGTCGACGGTCTCCTCGTTCACGGACACCGCGGTGTCCCAGCCCCAGTAGATGAACACTCCGGCGAGGATGCTCTTGGTCAGGTCGTCGAACGAGTTGATCTCGAAGGGGTTGAACCACGACCACGAGATCTCCGAGGAGACGTTCGGCGCCGTCCCGCCGTACACCTTGACCAGCGCGGTGATCGCCAGCAGGAACAGGACCACGATCTCGATCGTGAGCAGCGCCTTCTGCAGGTTGGCCGAGAGCTCGATGCCGATGTAGCAGATCAGGGTCATCAGGGCGATCCACAGGACGCCGACGAAGGTGACCCAGAAGGTGTTCTCCGCCAGCCCGTCCGCGCCGATGAGCTGGAAGCCGTACGCGCCGGCGATCTGCGCCAGGTTGGCCATCACGATGATGTCGGCCGCGACGATGCCCCAGCCGCCCAGCCAGCCGGTACGGGGGCCGAAGGCGCGGGCCGCCCAGGTGAATGTGGTGCCGCAGTCGGGGTCGGCCCGGTTCAGCTCCTTGTAGCCGTAGGCGATCAGGAACATCGGGACGAACGCGAGGATGACCACGATCGGCGACTGGAAGCCCACGATCCCCACGATCACGCCGAGGGTCGCCGCGAGGCTGTAGGCGGGGGCCGTGGAGGCCAGCCCGATCACCGTGCTGGAGAAGAGGCCCAGGGCACCGCTCTTGAGGCCCTTGTCCGTGGCCCCGGGGCCACACGGAGGCAGTGGCGCGGGCGGCGGGACGGATGGTGAGCTCATGACGCCCTCCGGAACCTGGTGGCGCCCGCCGGGGGTGGACCGGGCGCACGCTGTCCCCGGCCCGCGAGCCTCGGACATCCAGGGAATCACCGGGGACGTCCGGGGGACCGGGTCGCTCTCACCAGCATGAACCCGCTCGCCGACAACCGGTAGTCGAGCGTGTCCCGGGTGGCTGCCACACCTGCGCGGACACCTTCGCGCTCCCGTGTGCCGGGAGCCGTCGGCGCCGTGTGTGCGGGCCGCCCGGGCCGGGCGGTGTCATCCTGCGGGGATGACGGGATCCAGCGCGGCGGGCGGCGGGTACTCCGGTACACCGCTCGCCCGGAAGATCGGCATCAAGGCGGGGCATCGGGTGCGGCTGGTCCAGGCTCCGCCCGGCTGGGAGATTCCCGGGCTGCCCGAGGACTGCGAGGTAGGGGAGCGCGGCCCGGAAGGGGCGGATGTCACCCTCGCCTTCTTCCGGGAGCGCGCCGGCCTTGCGGCGCGGGCGGCCGGACTGGCCGGCGGCCTCGCGGACGAGGCCATGCTGTGGATCGCCTGGCCCCGCCGCGCGGCCGGGCACCGCAGCGACATCGCGGAGAACGATCTGCGGGACCTCTTCCTGCCGCTCGGACTCGTGGACGTGAAGGTGGCGGCCCTGGGGGAGGACTGGTCGGGACTGAAATTCGTCCGCCGCAAGGAGAACCGGCGCTCCTGATCCTGTACTTATGGGCGGAGATCAGGACGTACGTACGGCGGACCTGACGGCGTACTTGAGGGGTTATCCGGGTGAACGACTAGCATCGCGGCACAGTTGTCGGCCGGGATGGGGTGGGTGTCGTGTCGCAGGCGGAGGAGGGGCCACGGATCGCCGTTGCCGTGGTGACCATGGGCAACCGGCCCGTCGAGGTCGACGCGCTGCTCACCTCCGTGGCCAAGCAGGACGTGGCCCCCGCTCGGATCGTGATCGTCGGCAACGGCTGCCCGCTGCCCGAGTTCGCCGAACGCCTCGGCCTGCCGGGCGAGGTGACCGGCGTCGAGCTGGACGACAACCTCGGCTGCCCCGGTGGCCGGAACGTCGGCCTGAGCCGGCTGCGTGAGTTCGGGGACGTGGACGTGGTCGTCGAACTCGACGACGACGGGCTCCTCGTCGACGGCGACGTGCTGCGCAAGGTGCGTGACCTGTACGCCGCCCGGCCGCGGCTCGGCATCGTCGGCTTCCGCATCGCCGACGAGCACGGGGAGACGCAGCGCCGCCATGTGCCGAGGGTCGGCGCCAAGGACCCGATGCGCGGCGGCCCGGTCACCGGGTTCCTCGGGGGCGGCCACGCGCTGTCCATGCCGATGCTCGCCGAGACCGGGGACTGGCCCGCCGAGTTCTTCTTCGCGCACGAGGAAACCGACCTGGCCTGGCGGGCCATCGACGCCGGCTGGACCGTGCTCTACGAGCCCGGACTGCTGCTCCAGCATCCCAAGACCTCGCCGGCCCGGCACGCCATCTACTACCGCGTGACCGCCCGCAACCGGGTCTGGCTCACCCGCCGCCGGCTGCCCCTGGCGCTGATCCCCGTGCACCTGGGGATCTGGATCGTGCTCACGCTGCTGCGGACACGGTCGGCCGGCGGGCTGAGGGCCTGGTTCGGCGGATTCGCGGAGGGGTTGCGGCGGCCCGGCGGAGAGCGGCGCCCGATGCGGTGGCGGACGGTCTGGCGGCTGACCCGTCTCGGCCGCCCGCCGGTCATCTGACCCCGCACGTCGACAGCCGGCTCGTCCCGCGAGCCGGCTCGCCGTTCCGAGCCGCTCGCCGGCCGGAGTGGCACGGCTGGTCTTTCGGGGTGGCAGGGTTTGTCAGTCGGAGTGGCACGGCTGGTTGGCCGGAGTGACGGGTTTGTCGGCCGGAGTGGCACGGCTTGACGTCCGGGGCGGTTCACCGGGCCGGGTACGGACGGAGGCCCCGGTCGATCACCTCAACGACCGGGGCCTCTGACGTCCCCGGATCCGGCCACGGCGGCGACACTCCCCCGAGTTACGCGTAGTACGCGCGCACCGTCGGGCCAGATCCGATGGCTTGATCACATCAGCCCGCGCCAACGGATCGCTAACATATGGCCAACGGTTCCCTCGGGGACGATCACTTGACCGGCGTGAACCCGTCCTGGGAGGGCGCGAAACCGCCGTGGTGCCCGGTCGGCGCGGCCAGGCGGAAAGGCAGTGGGGCGGCGTATGCGGAACGGGCTGCGGTTCGGGCTGCTGGGGCCGCCGGTCCTGTACGACGCCGGTGGCGAGGTCGTCTCGATCGGCGGCCGGAAGATGCGTGCCCTGCTGGCCGCGCTGCTCCTCGAACCGGGCCGGGTCGTCTCCGTGGACGCGCTCAAGGACGCGCTGTGGGGCGGGGCGCCGCCCGCCTCCGCCCAGGCGTCCCTGCAGAACCACGCGACCCGGCTGCGCCGGCTCCTCGACGATCCCGAACGGCTGCGCGCGGTACCGCCCGGGTACGTCCTGCGGGTCGGCGAGGGCGAGTTGGACGTCCGTGTCTTCGAGCGGCACGCCACCTCCGCGCGTGACGCGCACGCCGAACGCGACTGGGAGCGGGCGCTGCGCGAGTCCACCGCCGCGCTCGCACTGTGGCGTGGCACCCCCTTGAGCGGCCTGCCGCCCGAGACCGGCGGACACGCCTTCGTCCAGCGTCTGGAGGAGGGCCGGCTGCTCGTCCTGGAGTGGGGGTACGAGGCGGAGCTGCGCCTCGATCCGACGGCGTCCCGGCTCGACCGGCTGGCACCGGAGCTGGCCGCCCGCACGGCCGAGCATCCGCTCCGCGAGTCGTTCCACCGGCTGCTGATGCTGGTGCTGCACCGCACCGGACGCCAGGCCGAGGCCCTCGCCGTCCACCGCGACCTGCGGGCCCGCCTGCTCGACGAGCTCGGCATCGAGCCCGGGCCGGCCGTGCGCAGGGCCCACCTGGAGATCCTGCGGGACAACGACCGGGTTCCGGGCGAGGCCCGTGCCACCGACGTGCCCCCGGGCGGGGGCCACGCCGGAGACCGGGCCGTGAGCGGGATCGGGAGTGGCGAAGAGGGCAGCGCCTGGATTCCGGGCGTGGGAACGGACCGGAGAAGGGGCGGCGACAGACGCCGGGACGACGGCCGGAGCCGGGACCGGCGGGCGGAGGGCGACAGCGACCGCGCAGGGAGCGCCGACCAGATCCCGGGCGGCGACACCGACGGGGGTCGCGATCGGGCTTGGAGCAGCGACGGCGACAGGGCCGGGACTGACGACGGGGCCGGGAGCGTCGGCCGTGACGGTGACCGTGGCCGGGATGGGGACGTCGAACGGGCCGGGAGTGCCTGGCGGGACGGGAGTGCCGGCCGGAACGACGGCACAGGCGGCGACGGTGGCCGGTACCGGAGTGCCGGTAGCGGTGGCGATGAGGGCCGGGACGACACTGTCGGCCGCGACGCGAACGTGGGTCGCGCCCGGGCTGCCGGCCGCGACGGCGGTACCGGCGTTGCCGGGAGCGTTGATCGCGATGGCGACGGCGCCCGGGGTGGCCGGGGCGTCGCCTCGCCTCCCCGGCCCGCTCAACTCCCCCCGCCTCCAGCTCACTTCACCGGACGTGAGGACGTCCGCGACCGCCTGTTCCGAGTCCTGGACCCGGAGAGCGTCCCGCGTCGCCCGCACCCGGAGGACCCGGCACACTCGATCGGCGGCCCCGACGGCGGAGCATCCGCAGGCGTGTTCGCCGGTGCATCCGCCCGTGCGGACAGCGGGAAGCCCGGTGTCACGACGTTCGCCGGGTCGCCCGGCCGGACAACAGCCCAGGCGGCCGACCGGACGGCCGGCGGCCCGGCGACTGACGGCCGGGCAACTGACGGTGGGGCGTCCGCCGGTGGGTCCGGTGACGGCGCCCGGGGCGATGCGCACGGCCGGCCCTTCGGCGGTGAACCCACCACCGTGCTGCCGCGCGTAGCGGTGATCAGCGGCATGGCGGGCGTCGGCAAGAGCGCGCTCGCGCTGCACGTCGCGCACGGACTGCGGGAACGATTCACCGACGGCCAGTTGTACGTCAACCTGCACGGCGCCACCCCCGGCATGACCCCGCTCACCGCCGGTCAGGCGCTCGCCGCGCTCCTGCGCGACCTGGGGACGGAACCCCGCCGCATCCCCGAACACCCCGACGCCGCAGCGGCGTTGCTCCGGTCGATGCTCGCGCCCACCCGCACCCTCATGGTGCTGGACGACGCGGCGCACGCAGCCCAGGTGCGCCCGCTGTTGCCGGCCGGCGCCGGCTGCGCGGTGATCGTGACGAGCCGCTCACCGCTCACCGCCCTGGACGGCGCCGACCGTTTCCCGCTCGCGCCGCTGACGGACGAGGACAGCGCGGCCCTGCTCCGCGCGGTCTCCGGCCGCCAGGACGGACTCGACGGAGGCCACCCCCTCGTCGAACTCACCGGCCGGCTGCCGCTGGCCCTCCGGGTCGTCGCGGCCCGGCTCGCCGCCCGCCGCGCGCTGACCCCCGATGTTCTCGCCGGTCAACTGGCAGCCACGGAAGGCCGGTTGCACCATCTGGAGTACGACGACCTGAGCGTGCGCCGTTCGCTCGCCGTCGCGCACGACGCGCTGCGCGCCTCCGAACGCGAGGCCGACCGGGACGCGGCGCTCGCCCTGTGCCGTATCGGCGCGCTCGACCTGCCCGCGTACGGAGCCGCCCTCGTCGCCCGCCTCACCGGCACCGGCGAACGCCGCGCCGAGGCCGCGCTCGACCGCCTCGTCGACGTCGCCCTCCTGGAGGAGACCGCGTACGGGCGGTACGCGCCGCACGACCTCGTACGGGACTTCGCCCGGGAGATCGCGGGCGAGGCGGAGTGCGTCCTCGCGACAACGCCCCTGGCCGCCGACGCCGACGCCGATGCCGCCACCGGCGCGGGTCTCGTGGCGACCGGGTCCGCACCTCTCGGTCATGACGCCGCCGTCGCCGAGCGCGCCCTGCGCTGGTACGCCGGTGTCGCCGCCCGCTCCCTGGAGGCGATTCTCGAACCCGGCCTCGACAGGGAGGACCGGAGCAGGCCGACCGCCTCGCAGCCGGCCGGGCACGCGGCGGACGTGGCGGCCACACCCCCGTTCTGTTCCGGGCGGGAGGCCTTCGCCTGGGGCGACACGGAACTGGCGAACGTGGTCGCGCTCGCGCAGCGGCACGCGCACGCCTCGCCGTACTTCCCCCTGCTGGCCCGCCTGCTCAACCCGTACGTCCAACGCAGTGGCCGGGCAGCCGAGTCGGAGGTCCTTCAGCGGGCCGCGCTCGACGCGGCGCGCCTGCTCGGCGACGAGGCCGCGGAGGCGTACGCGCTCGGCGACCTCGGAGGTCTGCACTTCGTGACGGGCCGCGTGGGCGAAGCCCTCACCCTGAACGACGAGGCACTCGCGATCTGGAGCCGCCTCGGGGTGCGCTCCTGCCAGCGGCGGGCCCTGAACAACCGGGGCATGCTCCTCGAATCCCTCGGCCGCCACGCCGAGTCCGGTGAGGCTCTGCTCCAAAGTCTCCAGTTCTCGCGGGAGCTGGGCGACCCGCACATGGAGGCCATCACCTACAGCCACCTCGGCAACCTGTACGAGCACACCGACCCGCGGGCCGCCATCGATCACCACAAGCGCAGTCTCGCGATCGGCGACGCCGTGCAGGACGTGATCATCCGGCACTCGGCGCACTGCAACATCGGCTACGCCCACCTCACGCTCGGCGAACCGGCCGCCGCCGTACCGCACTTCGAGGAGAGCCTGCGCATCCTCGGCGGCCACGGCGACTGGCACGGCGAGTCGCAGACCAGGCTCGGCCTGGTGCGGGCCCTGCGCGGTGTCGGTCACTGGGAACGTGCCGCGCGCGAGTGCGATCTGCTGCGCTGCCGTGCCGACCGCCGTGCCGACCGGTACACCGGAGGCCTCGCCCGTCACCAGGCGGGCCTGCTGCTGCGGGAACGCGGCGACGCCGAGGCGGCCTACGCGGAGTGGACGTCGGCTCTGGAGGCACTGGCGGAGACGGACAGCCCGGTGACGGGCGAACTGCGGAATCTGCTGGCAGACGGAGCAGACGGAGCAGACGGAATAGACGGAGCAGGCAGAGCGGTGGTGGCGGGCGGACCGTGAAGTCCTCCGGCGTCCCGACCGGCCCGGGCGCGGGCGTCCCGCACCGTCCGGCGACAGGCCGACCGCGTCACTTCGCGTCCGCGTAGCACCGTACGACCGCCGTCGTGAACGGAAAACGCACCGGCGTCCGTCCGAACGTGAGACGGCCCGCGAGTTCGGCCGCGTCGCGGATGGCGGCCACCACGGTGTCGGCCTCCTCGGCCGGGCAGTGCACCATCACCTCGTCGTGCTGGAAGAAGACCAGCTCGGCGGCGAGCCCGGAGCAGGTGCGGCGCAGCGCCGCCAGCATCAGCAGGGCCCAGTCGGCGGCGCTGCCCTGCACGACGAAGTTGCGCGCGAACCGTCCGCGGGCGCGGGAGTCGGAGGACGCGTACCCCGGCACCCAGCCCTGGTCGGCGGCGGTGTCCACGGGATCGTCCTGCGGGATGCCCGCCTCCTCCCCGCCGTCGTCGCCCGACCCGGCGGCCGGAGGGCACGTCCGCCCCAGCCAGGTCCGCACCAGCCGCCCCTCCTCGCCCGCGCGGGCCGCGTCGTCCACGTACGCGACCGCCGTGGGGAAACGGCGGCGGAGCAGGGCGAGGTTCTTCAGGCCGTCGCCGGAGGTCTGGCCGTAGACGGCGCCGAGCACGGCGAGCTTGGCCTGCGCCCGGTCGCCGGAGAACGCCCGGTCCGACACCGACTGATAGAGGTCGCTCTCCCGGCCCGCGACCTCCATCAGGCCGGGATCGCGGGAGATGGCGGCGAGGACGCGCGGCTCCATCTGGTCGGCGTCGGCGACGACCAGCCGCCAGCCGGGGTCGGCGACGACGGCACGCCGGATCACCTTGGGGATCTGGAGCGCGCCGCCGCCGTTGGTCACCCAGCGTCCGGTGACGGTCCCGCCCGGCAGGTACTCGGGCCGGAACCGCCCGTCGCGCACCCAGTCCTGGAGCCAGGACCAGCCGTGGGCGACCCAGATCCGATACAGCTTCTTGTACTCGATGAGCGGTTTCACGGCCGGATGGTCGATCGTCTCGATCTCCCACCGCCGGGTGGACTTGACCTTGATCCCGGCCTGCGCGAACGCCTTGACGACATCGGCCGGCAGGTCGGGTCTGACCCGTCGTCCGAAAGCGGCGGACACCTCGTCGGTGAGCTCGGCGAGGCGCCGGGGCTCACCGCCGCCTGTGTACCGCTCGCCGAGCAGTTCGTGCAGCACGTCCCGGTGGACGTCCGCGCTCCACGGCAGCCCGGCCCGGTTCATCTCGGCCGCGACCAGCATCCCCGCGGACTCGGCGGCCGTCAGCAGCCGCATGCGGTCCGGGTGCGCTGCCGCGTCGTGCCGACGCTGCTGGTCGGCGTAGACCGTGAGGAGGTCCGCCAGCGGCACGTGCACCGGGCGGGGTTCGAAGAGGGAGGACTGCGAACCGGGCTCGGCGGAACGCTGCGGCGGGTCCGGCGGCACGGGGCCGCCGCGCAGTCTCGCCAGCGCGGCGGCCGCCGACCGGGGCTCGCCGAGCCGCCCCTCGTGTCCGAGCAGCAGGGTCTCGGCGGCCTCCATGTCATAACACCGCTCCACTCGCACCCCCGTGGCGAGCAGTCGCGGATAGACATCGGCCGTCGACCGCCACACCCACCGGCTCACGTCCGGCCGGGCCCGTACGGCCTCCGCGAGGTCCGCCTCCCGGCGGACCCCTCCCCTGGGCAGCCCGTCCGGGCCGAGGGCGGCGAGCTCCACGCCACCGTCCTCGGCCGGCGCGAGAGCCCAGCGCTCGGTCATGCCTCCGAGTCTCGCAGGAGGGTCTGACAACGCCGTTTCGACGAGGCCGTTCCGACCGAGCGGCTGCTCATCAGGCGCCCCCTCCGAGCGGCGCCCCGACGGCTGCCCCTAGGTCGTGGCCCCTACTTTGCGGACACGACCTAGGACGCGCCCTCCGCCTTCGCCTCTTCCTCCGCCGCTGTTCTCGCCCCAGCCTCCGCCTCCGCCTTCTCCCTCACCAGCTCCGTGATCATGCGTCCGATGTGCGCTTCGGCCGCCGTCTTGTCGACGCCCGCGCCGCTGAGCACGCCCTCGCCGTTCTCGAACTCCAGCAGGGCGAGCAGGATGTGCTCGGTGCCGACGTAGTTGTGGCCGAGGCGGAGCGCCTCGCGGAACGTGAGCTCCAGGACCTTCTTGGCGGCAGGTCCGTACGGGACCAGTTCGGGGACCTCGTCGGCGGCCGGCGGGAGCGCGGCGACGGCGGCCTCGCGGACGGCGTCCAGGGAGACTCCCTGCGCGGTGATGGCCCGTGCGCCGAGCGCGTCGGGCTCGCTGAGCAGGCCGAGGACGAGGTGCTCGGGCAGCCCCTCGGTCCCGCCCAGGGCCTTGCACCGGTCGTGCGCGACCACGACGGCCTTCCTGGCCCGATCGGTGTAACGGCCGAAGCCCTGGCTGGGGTCGAGGTCCGTCTCCGCCTTGGGCACGAACCGCTTCTGCGCGGCCTGCCGGGTGACGCCCATGCTCCTGCCGATGTCCGTCCAGGACGCCCCGGAACGCCGTGCCTGGTCCACGAAGTGTCCGATCAGATGGTCGGCCACCTCGCCCAGGTGGTCCGCCGCGATCACCGCGTCCTGGAGCTGGTCGAGCGCGTCGCTGTGCACCTTCTTGATGGCCTCGATGAGGTCGTCGAGACGCACGGACGCCTTGCCGGGAGAGTTCGTCGTCATGTGTCAACGGTAGGTTGACAGCCTCGGACTGTCAACCCGAAGTTGACAGTCGGCGGCCCGGCGTCCGCGCTGTTTCCGGCGACCCCGATGCCGACGGCCGACGCACTGTCCACAGGGTGTGGACGAGCCGGCGGCCGCGGCGCCGAGGCGGACACCGGCCCCCGGTCCGCCCGTGACACGATCGTGGGATGAGTACGTCCAGCACCGTGGAGCGCGCCTTCGCGGCAGCCCTCTACGCCGACACCGACACGGCGCTCGACACCGGAGCCTCCGTGCTCGCGGCCGACCCGGCCTCCGACGCCGAACTCGCCCGGCGTGGTGAGGAGTTCGTGGCGGCGGCCTGGCGGCGTGGCTGGCAGCCCGCCGATGTCGTACGGATCGTGCGGCGTGACCTGGACGACGTACACGTACACCTGGTGATCTCCTCGATCCTCACGGAGCGGGAGGGCGACCGCGAGCTCCGGGGCGCACGCTGGGCGGCCCAGCTCGACGAGCTGGGGGCCGAACCCCACGACCTCCGGACCGACCGTTTCTCACGCGCCACCGCGACCCTGGAGCTCTACCGGCTGCTCCTGCGCCTGCCCTCCATCGAGCCGCTGGACCCGCCCCGGGCGCCGGCGACGGCCGGTGCCCCGCAGGAGACACGCATGCTCACCCGCATCCGCGCCCTCCTCGCGAAGGCGGAGGCGACCGGGTTCCCGGAGGAGGCCGAGGCGCTGAGCGCCAAGGCGCAGGAGCTGATGGCGCGGCACACCATCGACGAGGCGCTGCTGGCGGCCCGGACCCACGCGAAGGACGCGCCGGGCGCCTGCCGCATCGGCGTCGAGCCGCCCTACGAGACGGCCAAGGCGGTGCTCCTGGACGCGGTCGCGGGGGCGAACCGCTGTCGGGCCGTGTGGGACGACGCCCTCTGCTTCTCGACCGTCGTCGGCTTCGAACCCGACCTGGAGGCGGTCGAGCTCCTCTACACCTCGCTCCTCGTGCAGGCCACGGCGGCGATGACGAAGGCGGAGGCGGCGCAGCGGGCGGGCGGCCGCAAGCGCACGAAGACCTTCCGGCAGTCGTTCCTGGCCGCGTACGCGCACCGGATCGGCGACCGGCTCGCGTCGGTCGCCGAGGAGCAGGTGACCGCCGCGGAGACGGAGGGGGCGCTGCTGCCGGTCCTGGCGGCCCGTGACGTGGCCGTCGCGGACCACCTGGACCGGATGTTCCCGGAGACGCGGACGACCAGGATGCGCGGGATCACCGACGAGGCCGGATGGCACGAGGGCGCCGCGGCGGCGGACCGCGCCCAGGTCCGGGGCAGACGCCCGCTCCCTTAGGCCCGAGCCATGGCCGCCGACGGTGCTGCGCGCTCCCGCGTACGGCCGAGGGGGTCGGCGGGGTGCGCGCTCCCGCAGTGCGGCCGAGCTGGTCGGCGGGGCGCCCCTCCCGGAGGGGGGAGACGGTCGTCGGCGGGCGCCCGCGAAGGGGTGCCGTACGTCAGTCGCCCGCGTGCTGGAACGGTGTCACGGAGGCGTTCGGCTCGCTCGCCGATCCCTTCCCGGCGACCGGGCCGTACGACCACGGGAAGCTCTGTGTGGTGCCGGCGCCGGGCAGAGCGATCTTCAGCGTCTTCACGGCGAGGGTCTTGGCGTCGCCCTCCGCACCCCGTACGTACGTGATGGTGAAGGTCGCGGTGTCGCCCTTGGCGAGGGTCAGCGGTTCCGGCGCCGCGGACTTGTCCCCTTCGATGTCCGCGGAGGTGCCGCCCGCTTCCACGGTGAGTCCGGGGAAGCCCTTCAGGGTGCACCCGGCGCCCTTGTTGGTGAGGGTGACGGGGATGTTGCCCGTGTCCCCGGCTGCCGTGGCGGCGTTCGCGGGGCCGACCTGGATCGCGGTGTCAGCGATCGCGCAGGCCGCGACGGTCGCCTTCTTCGCCGAGCCGGCCGTGTCACCGGACTTCTCGGAACTGCCGGAGCCGCCGCCGTCGCATGAGGTCAGGGCGAGGGCCGCCGCGAGGACGGTGACGGCGATGGGCAGAGCGCGCATGGGTTCCCCTGGGAGTCGTGACGATGTGCATGGATCATCACGCACTCGGGTCCACCGAGGTTGCGCACCCCTCGCTGTTCACCCGCACGGGACGGGTATCGCCCGATATTGTCCGCGGACGTTCCCACCTTGTCGGGATGGCCGACGCGATCCCGTGGGGTTCGCGTCGGGCGATCGCGGCTGATCCGGCGATCAGGAACCCAGGCTCGCCGTCGGCAGCCCCGTGGGCAGCTTTCCGCCCTGACTCCTGGTGTACGTCTCCTTGCCGACGCCGCCCTGCCAGGTGACCGTCAGAGTCGTACCGCTGACGGAGTCCACCATGCCGACGGCGCGCTTCTTGCTGCCGTCCGTGCAGGCCAGGCGGATCATCTGCATGCTCGCCTCGTCGGACGAGGTGCCGCTGCACACCGTGCCGCCCGTCGCGAAGAGGCCGGCCTGCTTGCCGTTGATCATGAGCACCACGGCCTTGCCGCCCGCGGTCGTGAGCCAGCTCCCCTGGAGCTTGCCGCTCGCCGCGGACGTGCCCCCGGAACCGCCGCCCGTACCGGCGCCGTCCGTCGCGGACGCGCTCGGGGTCGCCGACGGCCCCCCGGAGTCGCCGCTTCCGCTGCTGCAGCCGGTCAGCACGGCCGCCGCCGCCAGTCCCGCGGCCGCGGCCGCGATACGCGCGTGGCGGGACGGGAAGGTCGCCGTAGTCACTGAAGCCCCCAAGGGTGGGATGGATGCGGGTCGCCCGGACGATCGCAGCAAGCTATCAGGAGGACCTGGGGACCCCCTCAGGGAATCCGGCGACCAAGCGCGTCGCCTCGGCTCCTGCCGCGTCCGCCCGCCGAGGTCCGGCGGGCGCTCACCGGGCCCGGACTGCTTGCGCAGTGCGCGCTCACCGGCCTGCTCTGCTCGCGCGGTGGCAGATGCCGGGGTCCGAGAACGTCCGGCCCGAGGTCGGTCACCGGAACACGCCGGCCGCCGTCCCGTGTCCCGACGCGACCTTCTCCGGCACCGTCGACGTGCGCGTTCTCGCCTTCGAGCCCGAGCGGAGCCCGAGCGGAGGCTGAGCGTCCGCCGGGTCGACGTGAACGCGCGGCGGCCCACGGACTGGCCCGTTACCCGGACACTGGAACAGGAAGGGCGCGGTACGCGTCTCTTCCTAGTACACGCGGGATCCGATCCGGACGATCCCGCACGGATGATGGCGCGGAAGATCATGGACGGGGGGCCGGCGGTCGCATGTGATGCGATCTCCGGGGAATGCGCTGGACCGGATGAGGGCCGCACCCGCACTCCGGTGAGGTGCGGACCGTAGTCAGGCGTACGACAACCGGTAGTCAAGGGCCGGTAAAAGCTGTAACCGCAGGACCACCCCGCGTGCACGTGCATCTGCCCATGCATCTGCACATGAACAGGGCTATGATCCGAGTCAGTTGACTACTGCATCTATGGCCACCTCAGCCACTGCACGACCGGGGAGCGACCTGTGGACCACGACGTGTTCGACGTGGATGACGTGTACGACGGTATGGCTGAATTCGTGTACAACGGCATGGCCGCCACCGAGCTCGACGGTGTCGCCTGGCAGAAGAGCCGGCACAGCAACTCACAGGGTTCCTGCGTGGAGTTCGCGCGGCTGCCCGGCGGTGACGTGGCCGTGCGGAACTCGCGGTTCCCCGAGGGGCCCGCGCTCGTCTACACGCGCGCCGAGATCGAGGCCATGCTCCTGGGCATCAAGGACGGCGAGTTCGACCACCTGATCGCGGGCTGACGCCGTGATCCCGAGCTGTCCAGAACCGAGCCGTCCCGAACCGATGGGTCACGGGAAGCCGGCGACGGTGCGGGCGGCTTAAACCGAGGGTGAACTTCACTCTGCGTTCCGTAACGCGCGTAGAACCGCGGCGCCGAAAGGCGCCGCGGTTGCTATTCGGGGGAGAGCCCGGTCGTGTCCGGCTGCGCGCCCAGCCGGAACAGCGCCCAAACGACCTTGCCGCTGAGCGTCCCGGCGAGTGGGTGCCAGCCCCAGCTGTCCGAGAACGAGTCGACCAGGAAGAGGCCGCGCCCCGACTCCGCCGCGAAGTCGTCCGAGTCGCCGGCGACCGGACTCTCGTGGCTGGGGTCGCGCACCGCGCACACCAGTCGTGAGCTCCACCGCATCAAGTGCAGCCGTACGGGCGGCCCTTGGTCGTCCTTGCGGGGCGTGTCCGCGGGCAGCGCGTGCCGCAGGGCGTTGGTGACGAGCTCGGAGACCACCAGGCAGACGTCGTCGAAACGGTCGCCGATCTCCCACTGGTCCAACGTTCCGCGGGTGAACTGCCGGGCCTCGCGCACCGCTTCGTAGCGGGCGGGCAAGGCGCACGAGGCGGCGCTGGACACGGCCGCGGGATCGAGAGGCGGAAGTCCCTGCCGTAAGGGTTCGAGCATGGTCGATCCATTCGTCCCCATGCGAGGCACTCCCGGGTGTTCGCGGTCGTTGCGATGCAGCGGTGGCGCGGGGACCATGGTTCCGAATGCGTACAGCAGATGCAAGGGCAGATGCACGTGCACGCGCCCGAATTGGACCTTCCTCTCCTACTTCTTGCTCATTTCTTCCTTCACCTTATTCTCAGTTCTCGACGCTTCACTGATCCTTTCCTGTGCATCTGCTTTGGCCGCTTTCCGTTTCCGTAACTGAACGAGTACTGCTTGAAGTGTTTTAGTGGCAGACTGCGGCGTCTGGAAGACGGTTGGGGAGGCTGACGAACGTGAGCGCTGGTGAGTCGAGCGGCTCGGTGGTGCGGCGCATGCTGCTGGGGTCACATCTGCGGCGCCTGCGTGAGGCGCGTGGCATCACCCGTGAAGCGGCCGGCTACTCGATCCGCGCCTCCGAATCGAAGATCAGCCGTATGGAGTTGGGAAGGGTGAGCTTCAAGACCCGCGACGTCGAGGACCTGCTGACGCTCTACGGCATCACGGACGAGGCCGAGCGCACCTCCCTGGTCTCGCTCGCCAAGGAGGCCAACGTCGCGGGCTGGTGGCACAGTTACTCCGACGTCCTGCCGAGCTGGTTCCCCACCTACGTCGGCCTGGAAGGCGCGGCCCACCTGATCCGGGTGTACGAGGTGCAGTTCGTGCACGGCCTGCTCCAGACCGAGGCGTACGCGCACGCTGTCGTCCGGCGCGGGATGAAGGGTGCCTCCGCCGCCGACGTCGACCGGCGTGTGGCCCTGCGGCTGGAGCGGCAGAAGTACCTCGTCTCCGAGAACGCCCCCGAGTTCCACATCGTCCTCGACGAGGCCGCGCTGCGCCGCCCGTACGGCGACCGCGAGGTGATGCGCGGACAGCTCCAGCACCTGATCGACGTCTCCGAGCGGCCCAACGTGCGTCTCCAGGTCATGCCGTTCAGCTTCGGCGGGCACTCGGGCGAGAGCGGCGCGTTCACCATCCTGAGCTTCCCCGAGTCCGATCTGTCGGACGTCGTCTATCTGGAACAGCTCACCAGCGCGCTCTATCTGGACAAGCGCGAGGACGTCAACCAGTACGAGGGCGCGCTCAAGCAGCTCCAGCAGGACAGCCCCGGACCGGACGAGAGCCGTGATCTGCTGCGCGGGCTGCTCCAGCTCTCCTGACTTTCCCGAGAGCGGCCACGGACTTCTCCGGTCTCTCTCAACTCCCTTGAAACACAAGTACGATGACGTGTGATCAGACCGTGATCGGATGTCTGCTGACCCGGGCCAAGGACTGCCTCGGCAGCACAGGGATTGAGGGAGCACATGTCGTCCTACTTCACCGACCTGGCCCAGCAGTACATCGACGGCGAGTGGCGCCCGGGAACAGGCTCCTGGGACATCATCGATTTCAACCCGTACGACGGCGAGAAGCTGGCGTCGATCACGATAGCCACGGTCGAAGAGGTCGATGACGCCTACCGTGCCGCCGAGCGCGCCCAGAAGAAGTGGGGCGCGACGAACGCGTACGCGCGCCGCGCGGTCTTCGAGAAGGCGCTCGCCGTCATCGACGAGCGCGAGGCGGAGATCACCGATGTGATCATCGCCGAGCTCGGCGGCACCCGACTCAAGGCGGCCTTCGAACTGCACCTCGTCCGGGAGTTCCTGCGCGAGTCGGTCCAGCTCGCGCTGCGCCCCGAGGGGAAGATCATCCCCTCGCCGGTCGACGGCAAGGAGAACCGCCTCTACCGCGTACCGGTCGGTGTCGTCGGCGTCATCAGCCCCTTCAACTTCCCGTTCCTGCTGTCGGTCAAGTCCGTCGCCCCCGCGCTCGCGCTCGGCAACGGCGTGGTCCTGAAGCCGCACCAGAACACCCCGATCGCCGGCGGCTCGCTGGTCGCGAAGGTCTTCGAGGAGGCGGGCCTGCCCGGCGGTCTCCTCAACGTCGTCATCACCGACATCGCCGAGATCGGCGACGCCTTCATCGAGCACCCGGTCCCGAAGGTCATCTCCTTCACCGGCTCCGACAAGGTCGGCCGGCACGTCGCCACGGTCTGCGCCGCGAACTTCAAGCGCTCGGTGCTCGAACTGGGCGGCAACAGCGCCCTGGTGGTCCTGGAGGACGCGGACATCGACTACGCGGTCGACGCGGCGGTCTTCAGCCGTTATGTCCACCAGGGCCAGGTCTGCATGGCGGCCAACCGCGTCCTCGTGGACCGCTCGATCGAGGCCGAGTTCACCGAGAAGTTCGTCGCCAAGGTCAGGACGCTGAAGACCGGCGACCCGAGGGACCCGCAGACGGTCATCGGGCCCGTCATCAACTCCTCCCAGGCGGACGCGCTGGCGGGCGTCGTCGAGCAGGCGATCACCGAGGGCGCCACCGCCCTGGTGCACGGCACCACCACGGACAACCTGGTCGAGCCCTCCGTCCTGACCGGTGTCCCCGCCGACTCGGACCTGCTGCGCCAGGAGGTCTTCGGCCCGGTCGTCTTCCTCGTCCCGTTCGACGGCGAGGAGGAGGCGGTCCGGATCGTCAACGACACCCCTTACGGCCTCTCGGGCGCCGTCCACACGGCTGACATCGAGCGCGGCGTGAACTTCGCCAAGCAGATCGACACCGGCATGTTCCACGTCAACGACGGCACCGTTCACGACGAACCCCTCGTCCCCTTCGGTGGCGAGAAGCACTCCGGCATCGGTCGCCTGAACGGCGAGACGACGGTCGACTCCTTCACCACGACGAAGTGGATCTCGGTGCAGCACGGGCGGAGCCGCTTCCCCTTCTGAGCCGTCTTCGCGTGATCGTTCAGCGTGCCCGGACCCTTGCGGACAGAAACTGACCGCAAGGGTCCGTAGCGTCGTCGGTGTCAGTCGGAAGGACCCGATGAAAGGCGGCCGGTCATGGTCACGCATGTGCGAGCGGAAGAGCGGGGCGACGAGTGCGGGGCACTGCTCGCGTTCATCGAGGAGCAGCGCGGCGGCATCCGCCGGTCGCTCCTCGGGCTGACGGAGGAGCAGGCCGCGAGCCGGCCGAGCGCCAGCGAACTGTCCCTGGGCGGACTGCTCAAGCATGTCGCCGAGGTCGAGCAGGGCTGGATCGCGCGGGCCAAGGGCGAGCCGCCCGCCGTGCAGCGGGACGAGTCGAACTGGCACGAGTGCTTCGTCCTCGCCGAGGGTGAGACGGTCGCGTCGCAGCTCGCCTACTGGGAGAAGGTCGCCGCGGAGACGGAGGCCTTCCTGCGCTCGGTGCCGAGCCTGGACGACACCTTCGCGCTTCCGCCGGACCCCTGGTTCCCGCCCGAGGGCCGCGTCTCGATGCGCTGGCTGGCCCTCCACCTGATCCGCGAGACGGCCCGGCACGCCGGACACGCGGACATCATCCGCGAGTCCCTGGACGGCAAGACGGCCTTCGAACTCGTGGCACTGGAGCAGGGCTCCACCTGGGGCTGACCGCGGCACCCCTAGGCTGGACGGCATGTCAGCGATCCGTCTCCTCGTGCTCGGCGCGGTCCGTCAGCACGGGCGGGCCCACGGCTATCAGGTGCGCAACGACCTGGAGTACTGGGGCGCGCACGAGTGGTCCAGCGCCAAGCCCGGCTCGATCTACCACGCGCTCAAGCAGATGGCCAAGCAGGGACTGCTGCGCGCCCACGAGATCGCGCCGTCCACCGCCGGGGGGCCGCCGCGCACCGAGTACGAGATCACGGCTGCGGGGACCGAGGAGTTCCTGGCGCTGCTGCGCGAGTCCCTGACGTCGTACGACCAGAAGATGGACGTCCGCTCGGCGGGCATCGGCTTCATCGTCGACCTGCCGAGGGACGAGGCGGTGGCTCTCCTGAAGGAGCGGATCCGCGGGATCGAGCAGTGGCGTACGGCCGTCACCGAGCACTACGTGCCCGAGGACGGCCCCGCCCAGCTCGGGCACATCGGCGAGATCATGGACCTCTGGGTCCACTCCGCCGACGCCGACGCGGCGTGGACCCGGGGCCTGATCGCCCGTGTCGAGGGAGGCGCCTACACCTTCGCCGGGGAGGGCGAACCGTTCGTCGGGGTCCTCCGCGACGACCAGGAGAACCCGTACGCGACGGGGGAGCGGCACCCGGAGGACGCGCGCTGACCCGCGCTGGCCCCGTCACTCATCAAGTTTGACTAATGCCTTGGCCGGGCCTACCCTCCGTTGGCGTGAGTCGGTAGTCAAGTTTGATTACTGGCATGGAGGACCGGCTGGAGACCGGCTCGGAAGCGGGCCGGAGCGGAGGGAGCGGGATGACCGGGGCGATCGTCGTCGAAGGCGTACGCAAGCGGTACGGGGACCATCACGCGCTGGACGGACTGGACCTGCTGGTCGGGCGCGGCACGGTGCACGCGGTGCTCGGCCCCAACGGCGCGGGCAAGACGACCCTGGTCAGGGTCCTGTCGACGCTGCTGCGCCCGGACGCCGGCAGGGTGGAGGTCGCCGGGCACGACGTGGTGCGCGAGGCCCGACGGGTGCGGTCGCGCATCGGCCTGCTCGGCCAGCACGCAGCGCTCGACGAGGAGCTCGGGGGCCGGCAGAACCTGGAGATGTTCGGACGCCTTCACCACCTGGGCTCCCGCGCCGCGCGGACACGGGCCGACGAACTCCTGGAGCGCTTCGGTCTCGCCGGCACAGGCCGCAAGGCGGTCCGCGCGTACAGCGGCGGCATGCGCCGTCGCCTGGACCTGGCCGCGTCGCTCATCACCGATCCCGAGGTCCTGTTCCTGGACGAGCCGACGACCGGGCTCGACCCGCGCGGCCGGGCGGAGGTGTGGGCGGCGGTGCGCTCCCTGGCCGGCGGCGGCACGACGGTGCTGCTCACCACCCAGTACCTGGAGGAGGCGGATCAGCTCGCCGACCGCATCTCGGTCGTCGACCACGGACAGCTCATCGCGGACGGAACGGCCGACGAACTGAAGTCCCGGACGGGCGGCGAACGCATCGACGTGGTGCTGCGCGACGCGGGCCTGCTGGGCGCCGCCGTGGCCCTGTCGCCGTTCGCGGGGGAGGGGGTCTCGGTCGACGCGGACCGCCGGTTGCTCAGCGCTCCGGTCACCGACCGCATGGCGGCCCTCGCCGCGGTCGTAGGCGCTCTGGAGGAGGCCGGGATCGAGGCGGAGGACATCGCGCTGCGGCGCCCGACGCTGGACGAGGTGTTCCTGCACCTCACCGGGGAGACATCGCGAACCAAGGAGGCCGTGTGAGCACGACGTACGACACCGTCAGCGAAGGGAACCGGGCGTCCGGGCGGCCGGGGGGACCCCGTGGGCCGCTCGAACTCGGCGCGGGAGCAAGGCTGTTCTCCGACTGCTGGACGATGACCCGCCGCGAATTCGCCCGCTGGGCACGGCAGCCCGTCCAGGCTGCGGTCGGTCTGGTCTTCCCCGTGATGCTGCTCCTGATGTTCGGCTATCTGATCGGCGGCGGCCGGGACGTCGAGGGCGACTACGTCGACTACCTGGTGCCGGGCATGCTCGCCCTGACCATGGCGTTCGGCCTGGAGGGCACGATGCTGGCCGTCACCCAGGACCTCGGCAAGGGCGTCATCGACCGCTTCCGCTCCCTGCCGATGGCCAACGGGGCCGTCCTCGTGGGCCGTTCGGCCGCCGACGTGGTCCAGTCGGTGGCGAGCCTGGCCGTGCTGACCGGGGTCGGGTACGCGCTCGGCTGGCGCCCCGACACCACCCCCGGCGCGTTCCTCGGAGCGATGGGGCTGCTCCTGCTCCTCCGCTTCGCCATGCTGTGGATCGGTATCCACCTGGCGATGGTGGCCGGGAAGCCGGAGCTGGTGCAGGCCGTACAGATCCTGGTCTGGCCCGTCGGCTTCCTGTCCAACGTCTTCGCCTCCCCCGACTCCATGCCCGGCTGGCTGGGCACGGTGGTCGGCTGGAACCCCATGTCCCAGACGGCGACGGCCGTCCGTGAACTGCTCGGCGGACCGGGCGGCGAGCCGGGCCATATCGGCCCCGCGATCCTGTGGCCCCTGGCCCTGCTCGCGGTCTTCTTCCCCCTGGCCGTACGGCGCTTCGCCCGCATGAGCCGCTGACGGAAGGCCGCGAGGCCGGGCCGACGGGCAGTCGGGCTGCCGGGCAGTCGGGCCGCCGGGCTGCCTGGGGGTGCACTCCGGCCTCGGGTGGCCCGGCCCGGAGCCGGCCGCCGCGCAAGGTGATCCGGGCCGGGCTTCAGTGGTGGAAGCTCGTCTCCGCCTCCTTGTCGTGGGTCAGCGGGTGGGGCTGGCGGCGCAGTTCGGGCAGCAGCCGGGTCAGGTCCTCGATGAAGAGGTCGGCGAGGTCGGACGAGAAGCCGTTGCGGCACACCACCCGCAGTACGGACAGGTCCTCGCGGTTCTCGGGGAAGGTGTAGGCGGGCAGCAGCCAGCCCTTCTCGCGCATTCTCCGGGACACGTCGAACACGTCGAACGCCTTCACCTCGGGCGCCGTCGTGAAGGCGAACACCGGCAGTTCCTCCCCGCGGGTGAGGAGCCGGAAGTCGCCCAGGCAGTCCACCCGTTCGGCGAGGGCGCGTGCCACGTCCCTGGTCGTCTGCTGCACGGCTCGGTAGCCCTCCCGGCCCAGCCGCAGGAACGTGTAGTACTGCGCGACGACCTGCGCGCCGGGGCGGGAGAAGTTGAGCGCGAAGGTCGGCATGTCGCCGCCCAGATAGTTCACCCGGAAGACCAGTTCCTCCGGCAGCTCGGCCGCCGTCCGCCACAGCGCCCAGCCGACGCCGGGGTAGACCAGGCCGTACTTGTGGCCCGAGGTGTTGATCGACGACACCCTGGGCAGCCGGAAGTCCCAGACCAGGTCCTCGTCCAGGAACGGCGCGATCATCGCGCCGGACGCGCCGTCGACATGGACCGGGATGTCGAGTCCGGTGCGCTCCTGGAGCCGGTCCAGCGCCGCGCACAGCTCCTCGATCGGTTCGTAGGACCCGTCGAAGGTGGAGCCCAGGATGCCGACGACCCCGATCGTGTTCTCGTCGCACAGCGCGGCCGCCGCCTCGGGGTCGAGGTGGAACCGGTCGCCCTCCATCGGGATCTGGCGGGCCTCGACCTCCCAGAAGTTGCAGAACTTCTCCCAGCACACCTGGACGTTCACGCCCATGACGAGGTTGGGCCGGGTGCCCGGGTAACGGTCCGCGTTGCGCAGGGTCCAGCGCCGCTTCAGCGCCATGCCGGCGAGCATGCACGCCTCGCTCGACCCGGTCGTGGAACAGCCCACCGCGGCCGACGGGTCCGGCGCGTTCCACAGGGCGGCGAGCATCGACACACAGCGCCGCTCCAGTTCGGCCGTCCGGGGGTACTCGTCCTTGTCGATCATGTTCTTGTCCCGGCACTCCGCCATCAGCATGCCCGCCTGCGGTTCCATCCAGGTGGTGACGAAGGTGGCGAGGTTCAGCCGGGAGTTCCCGTCCAGCATGAGCTCGTCGTGGACGAGCTGGAGCGCGGTTGTCGGCGGCAGCGGGCCGTCCGGGAGCCGATGCTTGGGCGGTGCCTCGACCATGCCGCTGACCGGGTTGGCCTCGCCGTAGAAGGGGTTGACGGAGTGGGGGTGGGCATCGGGCTGCTGCTGGCCCTGGTGGAGCGGCACGGGCTTCTCCCAACGGTCTGCGGGACGGGCGTCCCATTTCTTCATCGGATGAGGGCGCCCCGGCGGTTCACCGGACCGAGCTCCCGTCCTTGTGCAGTTGCATCTGCGGCCGCCCGGTCACCAGCAGCCAGGCGGGCAGGGAGGCGATGCAGAGCAGGGCGATGATCGACGGCGAGGCCACCAGGACGGCTGCCGTGAACAGGCTCACCCAGCCCTGGCGGGTGATCGCGAGAAGTGTGCCCAGAACCCCCGCAGCCAGTCCCAGCGACGGCTCGACCGCCGGCACCAGCGCGTGGGCGCACAGACCGAACGCGGCGCCGATGAAGACGGCGGGGAAGATCCGGCCGCCGCGGAATCCGCAGGACGCCGCGACGACGAGGGCGGCCAGCTTCACCACGGCCATCAGGGCGAACCGGCCCGCCGACCAGCCGTCCGGGTCATGGGCGATCTCGGCGACCTGGTCCAGGCCCTTGAACAACGTCAGCGGCCCGCCCAGGCAGCCCAGCAGGCCGAGGACGAGCCCGCCGACAGGGAGGGCCGCCATGGGATGGCGCAGAAGGCCGAAGGCCTTGTGGACGTAGGGGAAGGCGTAGACCCCGGCCATGCCGAGGACCGCCGCGGCGGAGGCGACCACCAGCGCGGACAGCACATCGGCCCAGCCCGGGCTCCCGAGCGGGGGCAGATCCAGGTCGAAACTCGCGTGTCCCAGCAGTGCCGTGGTGATCGAGCCCACCGAGGCGGCCGTCAGCGGCGCGAAGAGGTTGTCCCACAGCAGCCCCCTCATCTGCCGCCCGGCGAGCGCCTCGGAGATGACCAGCGCCGCCGCGACGGGCGTACCGAACAGGGCGCCGATCGTCCCCGCCTCGGCCAGGGTCACCCACAGCACGCCGGGCGCCGCGGGCGCGAACCGGCGGCCCGCCCAGAACGCCAGCGCGACGTTGGTGGCGATGATCGGGTTCTCGGGGCCGAGGCTCGGGCCGCCCGCCAGCATCAGCGCGGTCGCCACCAGCAGCCCGGGCAGGATGAAAGGGGCCATCGGCTCCGCCTGGAGGCCCAGCGTGGCCGGGTCGGGGCCCGCGTGACCCGGCGCCTTCCACACCACCAGACCGACCAGCACACCGGTGACGGTGAGCATGACGATCATCCAGAGCGAGGAGTATCCGCCGATGCCGAGCGCGTCCGGCAGGTCGGTCCACAACACGTCCTTGAGCTGGTCGGCGAGCTTGCTCACCCCGACGTAGAGAAGGCTCGAGACCCCGCCGACGACCACGGCGGGGAGGAACAGCGGCAGCAGCGTCCGTGCGGGCGTCGCCCGGGCGGGGGCCGGTCCCGGGGGAGCCGCTTCGTGGGTCACGGGCTCACCCTAAACGCGCGAATCGGACATAACATCCCGAGCGGCGTCACCGGCCCGGCCGGGCCCGGCACTTCGGGCTTGCACCTCACGTCACGTCAGGGCCCATCGTGAAGGGCGTACCGAGGAAGGAGCGGAAGTGGGCTACTCAGTGGGCCAGGTCGCCGGATTCGCCGGAGTCACGGTGCGCACGCTGCATCACTACGACGAGATCGGTCTGCTCGCGCCGGGCGAACGCAGTCACGCGGGCCACCGGCGCTACAGCGACGCCGATCTCGACCGGCTGCAGCAGATCCTGTTCTACCGGGAGCTCGGCTTCCCGCTCGACGAGGTCGCCGCCCTGCTCGACGACCCGGATGCGGACCCGCGCGCGCATCTGCGCCGCCAGCACGAGCTGCTGACCGCCCGGATCGAGACACTGCAGAAGATGGCCGCGGCCGTGGAGCACGCCATGGAGGCACGCACGATGGGCATCAATCTCACGCCCGAGGAGAAGTTCGAGGTCTTCGGCGACAAGGACCCCGAGGAGCACGCGGAGGAGGCCGAACGCCGCTGGGGCGGCACGGAGACGTACGCCGAGTCGCAGCGCCGCACCGCCCGCTACACCAAGCACGACTGGAAGCGCGTGCAGGCCGAGGTGGCCTCCTGGGGCGAGCGGTACGACGCCCTGATGACGGACGGGGAGCGGCCGGACGGCGCGCGGGCCATGGACATGGCCGAGGAACACCGGCAGCACATCACCAAGTGGTTCTACACCTGCACGTACGAGATCCACCGGGGACTCGGTGAGATGTACGTCGTGGACGAACGGTTCAAGGCGTTCTACGACTCCATGCGGCCGGGGCTGGCCGAACACCTGAGGGACGCGATCACGGCGAACGCCGCCCGGCATCCCGGGGAAGCCTGATCGGTAAGGGGCGTCCGCCACTGCGGGCGCCCCTTACCGGTGCAAGCCTTCACCGATGCACGCCCTTACCGGCGCGTGACCCTTACCGACGCCGGGCGTCGCGGGCCGTGTCTACTCCTTCACCAGGACCACGGCCGTGCCGTAGGCGCAGACCTCCGTGCCCACGTCCGCCGCCTCGGAGACGTCGAAGCGGAACATGAGCACGCCGTTGGCACCACGCGCGTGTGCCTGTTCGACGAGCCGCTCCATGGCCTGGTTGCGGGTCTCCACCAGTGTCTTGGTGAGTCCCTTGAGCTCACCGCCGATCATCGACTTCAGGCCCGCGCCGATCTGGCTGCCCAGATGGCGTGAGCGGACCGTGAGGCCGAAGACCTCGCCGATGACCTGCTCGACGCGATGGCCGGGAACGTCGTTCGTCGTCACGACCAGGACGTCCGCGTGGGGACGCTGGCCGCCGCCGTATTCATCGATGCCCATGGTCCACAGCTTTGTCCCAGTCGTCGCACAGTGCATCCTGGAGTCACGGGTGGAACCTGGCGTTGACACATTGCGTTGATAGCTTTGGCCGGCCGTACAGGACCGCCGTAACTCCCTTCACCCCTCAGGAGCCCGGACCCGTGATGACGCTTGCCCTCGGTCCCAGCTGGCTGGATCCGAACACGCTCCTGGACAATTTCGGCATCTGGGGCCTGCTGCTGGTGGTCTTCGCCGAGTCCGGCCTGCTCATCGGCTTCTTCCTGCCGGGTGACTCGCTGCTGTTCACCTGCGGTCTGCTGATCGCCACGGGCGCCATGGACTTCCCGCTGTGGGCGGCGGTCCCGCTGATCTGTCTCGCCGCGATCCTCGGCGACCAGGCGGGCTACCTCTTCGGCAAGAAGGTCGGTCCCTCGCTGTTCACCCGCCCGGACTCCCGCCTGTTCAAGCAGGAGAACGTGGTGAAGGCCAACGAGTTCTTCGAGAAGTACGGTCCCAAGTCCCTGGTGCTCGCCCGCTTCGTGCCCGTCGTGCGCACGTTCACGCCGATCATCGCGGGCGTCAGCAGCATGCGGTACCGCCCGTTCCTCACCTTCAACGTCATCGGCGGCGTCCTGTGGGGCGCGGGCGTGACGCTGCTCGGCTCCTGGCTCGGCAAGATCGAGTTCGTCAACAAGCACATCGAGCTGATCCTGATCCTGGTCGTGTTCGTCTCGGTGATCCCGATCCTCGTCGAGTTCCTGCGGGCCCGTTCCCAGGCCAAGAAGAACCCGTCGCGGCACGCCGAGGAGTCGCAGGACCTCCAGGACCTCCAGGACTTCCAGGAGCCCTTCCCGGACCCGTCCGAGGCCGCCCGCACCCGCCCCGCCGCGCCCGTCATGGACGACGCGACCAGGCCGCTGCGCGTGCCGCCGGTCCACGAGGGCCAGGACTCGTCGTACGGCGGCCGGAACCAGGCCCGTCCGTACGGCAACCAGGGCCAGGACCAGTCGTACGGCCATCAGGGCCAGGACCAGTCGTACGGCCATCAGGGCCAGGACCAGTCGTACGGTCATCAGGGCCAGGGCCCGTCCCACGGCAACCAGGGCCAAGGCCAGTCGTACGGAAACCAGGGCCAGGGTCAGCCCTACGGGAACCCGGGGCAGGGCTACGGCCGACAGGGTGACCCGTACCCGGCTCAGCAGCAGTACCAGCAGCCCCAGCACCCGCAGCCGTCCCAGCACCAGCCCCGGCAGCCCCAGCAGCAGTACCAGCCCCAGCAGCCCCAGCCCCAGCCCCAGCAGCCGTACGGCTCGGACCAGGGCTACGGCTACGACCAGCAGCAGTACGACCAGGGCTACCAGCAGGGCTACGACCAGGGCCAGGCGCACCCGCAGCAGCACCCCCAGGGCCACCCCCGCCCTCGGTACGACGCCGACCAGTACCCGTACGGCCAGGGCCCCGCGCAGAACTGAGGCACCCGCCCGGTCCTCCCCGGACCGGGCCGCCGGGACCCGTCCTCAGAACCCGCGCGTCCGCTTGGCGGCCCGCCGCCCGCCGGCGGAGCCGCCCGGCAGACGCAGGAACAGCCGCGAGATCTCCGAACCCAGGTTCACGCCGATCGCGATGGCCATGGCGAGGGCCGCGGCCTTGGTGAGTGACACCAGTCCCTTGTCGACGTTGTTCTGCGCGATCGACAGCAGTCCGAAGTAGGTCGCCGAGCCGGGCAGCAGGGGCCCGATCGCGGCCGTCGTGTAGGGCAGCGCGGAAGCGAACCGGTAGCGCGAGAGCAACTGCCCGAAGAGGCCCACCAGGCCCGCGGCGACGGCCGTGGAGGCCACCGGCGATATCCCGCCCGCGTAGTGCATCGCCCCGTACACCGACCAGGCCACGCCTCCGTTGAGGGTCACCGCGAGGACGGTGGAACGTTCCTGCTGGAGCAGGATCGCGAAGGTGAGCGACAGCAGCATCGACGCGGCGATCTGGAGCAGCGGCCGCTCCGAGATGTTCAGCGCCGCGTCCGGGTTGAGCTGCGCGCCCAGCTTCACGCCGAAATAGAGCACCACCAGGACGCCGACGACGATGCCCACGAAGAAGTACATGACTTCGAGCAGTCGCGCGGACGCGGTGATGTAGAAGCCGGTCAGTCCGTCCTGCACCCCGGCGACGAGTGCCCGTCCCGGCAGCAGGGCGAAGAGCCCACCGGTGATCACGGCGGACGCTTTCACGTCGACGTGCGCCACCGTCAGCGCCACCCCTATCGCGGCGGGCGGCATCGCGGCAGCCGTGAACTGGTAGAACTCCGGCAGCCCGCGTCCCGCGCACAGCCAGGCCAGCCGGTCGCCGAGCATCGCGCCGAGCGCGGCGGCGACGAACACGATCGCGTCACCGCCGACGAGCACCGAGGCCGCGCCGGCCAGCAGCCCTCCGGAGGCCGTCAGGACCCAGCCGGGGTACGGGTGCCGGTTGCGCCGCATCTCCGCGAGCCGCCTGTAGGCCTCCTCCAGCGGGATCGCGGTCTCCGGGTCGCTGAGGTCGTCGACGAGCCGGTAGACGGCCGCGAGGCGCGTGTAGTCGGTGCCCCGGCGGCGTACCGTCCGTGACGCGGTCACCGGGTCGTCCACCAGGGACGGCTGGTGCGAGATCGACAGCAGGGTGAAGGTGACGGTGGGTTCGCAGCGGTCGAGGCCGTAGGAGCGGCACACGGCGAACATCGCCGTCTCCACGTCCTCGGCGCCCTCGCCGCCCGCGAGGAGCAGTTCGCCGATGCGCAGGGTCAGGTCGAGGACGCGCGGGACGGCGGGCCCCGCCTCGTCCCCCTTGTGCACGGGCTCGGGCGCGGGCCGCTCGGTCACCGGCATGCGCAGCATCGTGCGCATGCGGTCCTGCCACGGCGCGTCCTTGGTCAGGCTGACCACGGGGATCCCGGTCGCCGGTGTAAAGGCGGGAGGCGCGGTCCGGGCGGTATAGGTGCGCGGTGTGCTGAACGCCGAGCCCTCCTGGTCCGGCCCGGTGGAATGCGGCGCGTCGAGCCCCCTGGGGAGCGCGAACTCCGAGGTCGTCGAGGATTCGTCGTCGGCCGCCGCCGGTCCCGGCGGCGCCACACCCGTGGGCGGGCTGAAAGCACTCCTCGCCTCGTCCGAGTGCGGCTTGCGGTCTTCCGCTTCCGGGTCCGCCACCAACTCCAGCCTCGCCTTTCCCGTCTGTGTGGTTGTCCTTCCTGCCCTCCGTACGCCTCAGTATGCGTACGGACACACGAACGGGCCGCGTGACCCCCTGGGAGTCACGCGGCCCGTTCGGAAGAGTGGGGAGGTCGGCGACCGCCCGCAGGGGGTCAGTGACCGCCCTGGTCCTTGAGGCGCTTGTAGGACCGCTCGATCTCGGCCTCGGCGTCCGCGCGGCCGACCCAGTCGGCGCCCTCGACGGACTTGCCCGGCTCCAGGTCCTTGTAGACCTCGAAGAAGTGCTGGATCTCCAGGCGGTCGAACTCCGACACGTGGTGGATGTCACGCAGGTGCTCCACGCGCGGGTCGTGCGCCGGGACGCACAGCAGCTTGTCGTCGCCGCCGGCCTCGTCCGTCATACGGAACATGCCGATCGCGCGGCACTGGATGAGGCAGCCCGGGAAGGTCGGCTCGTCCAGGATGACCAGCGCGTCCAGCGGGTCGCCGTCCTCGCCGAGGGTGTTCTCGACGAAGCCGTAGTCGGCCGGGTAGCTGGTCGAGGTGAAGAGTCGACGGTCCAGACGGATCCGACCGGTCTCGTGGTCCACCTCGTACTTGTTCCGTGAACCCTTCGGAATCTCGATCGTGACGTCGAACTCCACCGGTGGCTCCTCCATGATCAACACATAGTTCTGGTGATTAAGTGTCCCTCACGCAGGTGGGTGATCGCGAAAGGGGCTGGTGGTCGTGCCAGAGCTGAGGGCTTGGCGGGCCGCGAGACCGCATGTGGTGCGGGTCGCGCGGATGGTGGGACCGCGTGTGGCGCGGCTCACCCAAGCCGTGCGGCCGCGTGCCGGGCGACTGACGACACCGCAGCTCACAGCCGTTGCCG
Source organism: Streptomyces sp. NPDC005070 (assembly GCF_053600395.1). Lineage (NCBI taxonomy): Bacteria > Bacillati > Actinomycetota > Actinomycetes > Kitasatosporales > Streptomycetaceae > Streptomyces > Streptomyces sp. NPDC005070. The sequence goes on from NZ_JBSFZS010000036.1 coordinate 60,238, forward strand.
CGACCGCCGGCCTGGCACTCGCGGCCGGGGCGGTGACCGTGGCCGGTCCCTGGGACTCCACCGGTCAGCGTACGGCCGAGCGGGACTGGGCCGCATCGCGGACGCCCGAGGGTGGCACACATCACGCACGTACGTCCGGTACGCACCGAACGTCCCCCCGGCCCGCTCCCAGCGCCGCCTCCGTCCTCGCCGGGCTCGGCGGCCAGGTGGGCACCGGGCCCTCGCCCACCGGGAAGGCACTCGCGGACGTCCTCGACCCGCTGCTGGCCAACCCCGTCCTCGGCTCGGTGCGTACCGCCGTCGTGATCGACGTGGCGACCGGCGAGCGGCTCTACGGCAAGGGCGCCGAGCAGGTCCAGACGCCGGCCTCGACCACGAAGATCGCGACCGCCGTCGCCGCCCTGACGGCGCTGGGGCCCGACCACCGCATCGAGACGCGTACGGTCCTGGAGCCCGACACCAAGGAGGTCGTGCTCGTCGGCGGCGGCGACCCCACGCTGACCGCCCGCAAGCCCGCGGACGGCTGGGCCGACCTGGGCACCCTCGCCGAGAAGACGGCCACCGCCCTGAAGGCCCGTCACATGGGCCACGTGACGCTCTCCTACGACACCTCGCTGTACTCCGGCCCCGCCCTTCACTCCATCGGAGTCAACGACAACATCGCCACGGTCACCCCGCTGATGGCGGACGAGGGCCGCCTGAACCGCTCGACCAGCGGGCCTGCCGGGCGTGCCCCGGACCCGGCCGCGGACGCCGCGCGGAAGTTCGCCGACCTGCTGCACGACCACGGCGTCACCGCGACCGCGCCCGGTCCTTCGAAGGCGACGAGCCGCTCCCAGGCCCTCGCCTCCGTCTCCTCGCCGCCGCTGTCCGCCCTGGTCGAGCGGATGCTGACCAACAGTGACAACGACATCGCCGAGGCCCTGGCCCGCCAGGTCGCCCTCGCGTCCGGCGAGGAGGCGAGCTTCGACGGCGACGCGAAGGCGATCCGCGCCCAGCTCAAGAAACTCGGACTCCCGCTGGCCGGGGCGCAGTTCGCGGACGGCAGCGGCCTGAACCGCGCCGACCGGATCTCCGCCGACCTGCTCGCCGCCCTGCTGGCCGAGGCCGGCGACACGGCCCACCCCGAGCTCCGTCCGGTCCTCACCGGTCTGCCCGTCGCCGGCTTCACCGGCACCCTCAGCACCCGGTACACCGACGCCCCCACCGCCACCGGGGTCGTCCGCGCGAAGACGGGCACGCTGACCGGGGTCAACACCCTCGCCGGCACCGTCGTCGACACGGACGGCCGCCTGCTGGCCTTCGCCTTCCTGACCTCCGACGCCGCCAGTCCCCCGAACACCCTGGAAGCCCGGGCCGCGTTGGACCACGCGGCGACGGCACTGGTGGCGTGCGGCTGCCGGTAGCACCGACCGCACCGGGATCCGGCCGACCGCACCGGGGACCCGGCCCCTTCGGGTCCCCGGAGGCAGGGAACCCGACCCCTCCCGGCCCGAGGGAACCAGGAGCACCATCGGCCCCTCGGCCGGGACACGGACGGCGCCGGACCCTCACCGCAGCCGGACCCGCTCACGTACGGTTGACGCATGACGAGCATCGGTGGTGCTGCATCTACTGGGATGGTCGACTGGAATCTCGCGGTGGCGACCGCGACACGGCTCGTACGGCCGGGCCCGGAGGTGAGCCGCGACGAGGCCAGGGCCATCGTCGCCGAGCTGCGCCGACACGCGAAAGCCTCGGAGGAACACGTCCGGGGCTTCACCCGCATGGGTGACGACGTCCTTCACGACACCCCCGTCCTCGTCGTCGACCGCCCCGGCTGGGTCCGGGCGAACGTCGCCGGGTTCCGGGAGATCCTCAAACCCCTGCTGGACAAGATGCAGGAGCGGCGCGGGAGCAGTCCGGGGGGAGCCGTCCTCGGCGCCGTCGGCGGCAAGGTCACCGGCGTCGAACTGGGCATGCTGCTGTCCTTCCTGTCGTCGAGGGTCCTCGGGCAGTACGAGACGTTCGCGCCCGCGACCCGCGACCTGCCCGCGGGAGCCCCCGGCGCTTCCGGCAGCGGCGGTGGCAGGCTCCTCCTGGTCGCCCCGAACATCGTGCACGTGGAGCGCGAACTCGACGTCCAGCCCCACGACTTCCGCCTGTGGGTGTGCCTCCACGAGGAGACGCACCGCACGCAGTTCTCGGCCGTGCCCTGGCTGCGCGACCACCTGGAGGGCGAAATCCAGTCGTTCTTGGCGGAGACCGAGGTCGACCCCATGACCGTCCTGGAGCGCATCAGGGAGGCCGCCCAGTCGCTCTCCGGCTCCCGCCCCGACACCGAGGAGGACGACGGCGGGCGTTCCCTCGTGGAAATCGTGCAGACACCCGCCCAGCGCGAGATCCTCGGCCGGCTGACCGCCGTGATGTCCCTCCTGGAGGGACACGCCGACTTCGTGATGGACGGAGTCGGACCCGCCGTGGTCCCCTCCGTCGCCGAGATCCGCGAGAAGTTCCAGCAGCGCCGCGCCAAGGGCGCCTCCCGCCTCGACATGGCCCTGCGCAAACTGCTGGGCCTGGACGCCAAGCTCAGGCAGTACAGGGACGGCGAGAGGTTCGTGAGGGCCGTCGTCGAGGAGGTCGGCATGGACGGGTTCAACCGTGTGTGGACCTCTCCGAACACGCTCCCGACCAAGGCGGAGATCGCCAAACCGGCGGACTGGGTCGCGCGGGTGCACCGCAAGGCGGAGTCGTGAACCCTACGGGACGGTCGTGAAACGAATCCGGCCGATGGCAGGCAAACGCTCCTGCTATCACCCGTCCGAGGGACCGTGGAGCATGGGTAGGCGTGCAATGCTCGGGGAACGCCCCGGTTCTGTCACCATCTACACACTCTGAGTGACAGATCCCCGGGGCTAACCCCCCGAAAACTTCATGAAGGGAACCGGACATGGGTCCCCATCCTGCGGTCGCGGCGATACGCCTGGCGGTCCGCCGCGTACTCCACGACATCCTGACCGAGCAACCGCCCGCCCACGACACCCGGCGCACGCCCGTACGCGGTGCCGCGCGCCCCTGCGCGCCCGACGCGGAACGCGTCCCCGCCCCCGGGAAGCGGCGCAGCGTCGCCGCGCCCGCGCGCGCCGCGCACGACCAGGCCCACGCGAGCTCCCGGCCCCGGCCGGGCGAGGGCGTCCCCCCGGCGCCGCTCGTGCTCGTCGCCTGCTCCGGCGGCGCCGACTCCATGGCGCTCGCCTCCGCCCTCGCCTTCGAAGCCCCCAAACTCGGCATCCGCGCCGGTGGCATCACCGTCGACCACGGTCTGCAGCCCGGCTCCGAGGTGCGCGCCGACGAAGTCGTGCTGCGCCTCACCGAGCTCGGGCTCTCCCCGGCCGAGTCGATCGCCGTCACCGTCGGCCGCGACGGAGGCCCCGAGGCCGCCGCACGCGACGCCCGGTACGCCGCCCTGGACTCCGCCGCCGATCGCCACGGCGCCACCGCGATCCTCCTCGGCCACACCCGTGACGACCAGGCGGAGACGGTCCTGCTCGGCCTCGCCCGCGGATCCGGCATCCGCTCCCTCTCCGGAATGGCCGCGGTCTCGGGGGCCGACGGCCGTTACCGCCGTCCCTTCCTGCACCTGGACCGGCAGACCGCCCGCAAGGCGTGCATGGTCCAGTCGCTGCCCGTCTGGGACGACCCGCACAACGCCGATCCGGCCTACACCCGCTCCCGGCTCCGCCACGAGGGTCTGCCCGCCCTCGAGAAGGCCCTCGGCAAAGGAGTCGTCGAGGCTCTCGCCCGTACGGCCCAGCTCTCCCGGGACGACGCCGACGCGCTCGACGCGTGGGCCAGTCAGGCGGAGGCGTCCGTACGGGACGCGGCCGGCCTCCTGGAGTGCGCCAAGCTCTACGCCCTGCCGCCCGCCGTACGCCGCCGGATCCTGCGCCGCGCGGCCATCGAGGCGGGCGCTCCGGCCGGTTCGCTGTTCGCCCGGCACATCGAGGAGATCGACCGGCTGATCACCGGATGGCGCGGTCAGGGGGCCATCAATCTCCCGGGCAAAGTCGTCGCCCAGCGCCAGGGTGGCAGACTGGTGATTCGGCAAGGCTGAAACCGGACCCCGCACCGGGGCCGCTCACGCGGTTCCCCGGGACCCCTCGACTCGGGGCGCGGGCGGTCCGAACGGCCGCGCGGGCGTGCCGAAGGGGACCGTCGCCGGTTACATGGCGCCCTGTAGGTGACGAGCCCAAAAAAGTGGGACGGACGACCGAAAGTGATGCGGGTGGACGCGAAAGACATGGGCACCGACCTCAAGTCGGTGCTCATCACCAAGGAAGAGATCGACGCGAAGCTGGCTGAGCTGGCCGCGAAGATCGACGCGGAGTACGCGGGCAAGGACCTGCTGATCGTCGGAGTGCTCAAGGGTGCCGTGATGGTCATGGCGGACCTCGCGCGTGCGCTGTCCACCCCCGTCACCATGGACTGGATGGCCGTGTCGTCGTACGGCGCCGGCACCCAGTCCTCCGGCGTGGTGCGGATCCTCAAGGACCTGGACACCGACATCAAGGGCAAGCACGTCCTGATCGTCGAGGACATCATCGACTCCGGGCTGACCCTGTCCTGGCTGATCTCCAACCTCGGCTCGCGCGAGCCCGCCTCGCTCAAGGTGTGCACGCTGCTGCGCAAGCCGGACGCGGCCAAGGTCGCGATCGACGTCGAGTGGGTCGGCTTCGACATCCCGAACGAGTTCGTCATCGGCTACGGCCTGGACTATGCCGAGAAGTACCGCAACCTCCCGTTCGTCGGTACGCTCGCGCCTCACGTCTACGGCGGCTGAGCGTCCTCTTCCTGAGGGCGGCTCAGTCCTTGTAGGACGATCGGGAACCCCAGCGGGTTTCCCGCCGTTGGAGCATGCGTGGACGGGATTGCCGGCAGTCCCCTGCGGCTTCGGGTGACAATGCTGGGGTACCGTCCGAAGAACAGTCTTTATCAAACTCACTATGGCAGGAGGGACGGGGCGACTCCGCTCCGTATGGATGGACGTGAAGCGATACTTCCGTGGGCCGGTCATGTGGATCGTGCTGGCCGTCCTTGCCGTGGTCGTGTTGATGCAGGTCGTCGGTTCGTCCGGCGGCTACAAGACGGTGGACACCGGCCAGGTCGTCCAGGCGATCAATGACAACAAGGTCGAGTCAGCCAAGATCACCACCGGCGACGAGCAGGTCATCAAGGTCTCGCTGAAGGACGGCGAGAAGGTTGACGGCAGCTCGAAGATCCAGGCGAGCTACATCGGCGACCAGGGCGTGGCCCTGGCCAACACCCTGCAGGACAAGTACCAGAACAAGCAGATCCCCGACGGCTACACGGTCTCGCCGACCAAGCAGAACGCCTTCGTCGGGATCCTGCTCTCCCTGCTCCCCTTCGTCCTCATCGTCGTCGTCTTCCTGTTCCTGATGAACCAGATGCAGGGCGGCGGCTCCCGGGTCATGAACTTCGGGAAGTCCAAGGCGAAGCTCATCACCAAGGACACCCCGAAGACGACGTTCTCGGACGTTGCGGGCTCGGACGAGGCCGTCGAGGAGCTCCAGGAGATCAAGGAGTTCCTCCAGGAGCCGGCGAAGTTCCAGGCCGTCGGCGCGAAGATCCCCAAGGGCGTCCTGCTCTACGGGCCTCCCGGTACGGGCAAGACGCTCCTCGCACGCGCCGTCGCGGGCGAAGCGGGCGTTCCCTTCTACTCGATCTCGGGTTCCGACTTCGTCGAGATGTTCGTCGGTGTCGGTGCCTCCCGAGTCCGTGACCTGTTCGAGCAGGCCAAGGCGAACGCTCCGGCGATCGTCTTCGTCGACGAGATCGACGCGGTCGGCCGTCATCGCGGCGCCGGCCTCGGCGGTGGGCACGACGAGCGTGAGCAGACCCTCAACCAGCTCCTCGTCGAGATGGACGGCTTCGACGTGAAGGGCGGCGTCATCCTGATCGCCGCCACGAACCGGCCCGACATCCTCGACCCGGCCCTCCTGCGCCCCGGCCGCTTCGACCGCCAGATCGCGGTCGACCGCCCGGACATGCAGGGCCGTCTGGAGATCCTCAAGGTTCACCAGAAGGGCAAGCCGGTCGCTCCGGACGTCGACCTGTCCGCGGTGGCCCGCCGGACCCCCGGCTTCACCGGTGCCGACCTGGCGAACGTGCTGAACGAAGCCGCGCTGCTCACCGCGCGCAGCAACCAGAAGCTGATCGACAACGGCATGCTGGACGAGGCGATCGACCGCGTGGTCGCGGGCCCGCAGAAGCGGACCCGGATCATGTCGGACAAGGAGAAGAAGATCACCGCGTATCACGAGGGCGGACACGCCCTGGTCGCGGCGGCTTCCCCGAACTCCGACCCGGTCCACAAGATCACGATCCTGTCGCGCGGCCGTGCCCTCGGCTACACGATGGTCCTGCCGGACGAGGACAGGTACTCCACCACGCGCAACGAGATGCTGGACCAGCTCGCGTACATGCTGGGCGGCCGCGCCGCGGAGGAGCTCGTCTTCCACGACCCGACCACCGGTGCCGCGAACGACATCGAGAAGGCCACGGCCACCGCTCGTTCGATGGTCACGCAGTACGGCATGACCGAGCGTCTCGGCGCGATCAAGTTCGGCGGCGACAACACCGAGCCCTTCCTGGGCCGGGAGATGTCGCACCCGCGCGACTACTCGGAAGAGGTTGCCGCGCTCGTCGACGAAGAGGTCAAGAAGCTCATCGAGAACGCGCACAACGAGGCCTGGGAGATCCTGGTCGAGAACCGTGACGTGCTCGATCAGCTCGTGCTCCAGTTGCTGGAGAAGGAGACGCTGAGCAAGGAGCAGATCGCCGAGGTCTTCGCTCCCATCGTCAAGCGCCCGGCCCGCCCCGCGTGGACCGGCTCCTCCCGTCGTACCCCGTCCACCCGCCCGCCGGTGCTCTCCCCCAAGGAGCTGTCACTGACGAACGGGGCGAACGGCTCGACGGCGGCCATCGCCACCGCGACGGAGTCCGTCCCGGTCACGGAGACGGCCCCGGAGGACCGCACCGAAAGCTGAGCACGCTCGGCTCCGGGCGGCCTCACCAGGCCCGGAATGGATGCCGCGCCCCCCAGGTTCTAGCCTGGGGGGCGCGGCATTTTCGTGTGCCCGCACCTTTTGGACGCGTCGAGGCACGCGCAGGCTCCACAGGAACGAGGACCAGATGACCGACCCCGTGACGCTGGACGGCGAGGGCGAGATCGGCGAGTTCGACGAGAAGCGCGCCGAGAACGCCGTGCGAGAGCTCCTGATCGCGGTCGGCGAGGACCCGGACCGAGAGGGTCTGCGGGAGACACCGGCGCGGGTCGCGCGGGCGTACAAGGAGATATTCGCGGGTCTGGTCCAGCGACCCGAGGACGTGCTGACGACGACGTTCGACCTGGGCCACGACGAGATGGTCCTGGTGAAGGACATCGAGGTGTTCAGCACGTGTGAACATCATCTTGTCCCGTTCAGGGGGGTCGCGCACGTCGGCTACATCCCGTCCACGAGCGGCAAGATCACCGGCCTGTCGAAGCTGGCCCGTCTCGTCGACGTCTACGCCCGGCGCCCCCAGGTCCAGGAGCGGCTGACGACGCAGATCGCCGACTCCCTGATGGAGATCCTGGAGCCGCGCGGTGTGATCGTGGTCGTCGAGTGCGAGCACATGTGCATGTCCATGCGGGGCATCCGCAAGCCCGGCGCGAAGACCATCACCTCGGCGGTGCGCGGACAGCTCCGGGACGCCGCGACCCGCAACGAGGCGATGAGCCTCATCATGGCCCGCTAGACCCCGCTGGACCCCGCTAGACCCCGCTGGACCCCGCTGGACCCCGCTGGACCCCGCGGCCCGGTGCCGGGCCGCGGCGCCG
>NZ_JBSFZS010000037.1:0-66260 GCF_053600395.1 Streptomyces sp. NPDC005070
GCTCCGGTGGGTGGGTCGGGGCCGTGCCGGTGCATCAGCCCGTCGCCGTTGGGTGAGGGGTGGGCGTCGGTGGCGACGGGCATCGATGTACCGGCACGGCCCCGACGGCGCGTCGCCGACTGCGGGTGTGGCGTGGTGCCCCCTGCCCCCTGCGGCCGGATCCCGGCTGCCGCCTGACGCCTGCCGCCGGATCCCGGCTGTCGTCCGCCGTCCGCCGGTGCGATGTTCTGCCCCGGCCGGGGAAAATTTCAGCCCCTCCGGCGTTTGAGGAGCGGGGTCCGGGGCGGAGCCCCGGGACGGGAAGGGTAGGGGCGGAGGGGGCGAGACAACCTGGGGTGAGCCGACCCACGGGACCCGGGCCTGGACGGTAGATGCGTATGCATATATTGTTCACGCAAGTGATAGAGGCCGACGCATCTCAGGGGGAAACCATGACCCGCCGATTCCTGTTCGTGCTCGGCAGCAGCCGCCCCGACGGCAACACCGAGACCCTGGCCCGCAGGGCAGCCGAACAACTCCCCGCCGACGTCGAGCAACGCTGGCTGACCCTGGCGGAGCACCCGCTCCCCGACTTCACGGACCTGCGCCGGGACGGCGACCACGTACGCCCGCCCGCCTCGGGCACGGAGGGCACCCTGCTCGACGCCACCCTCGCCGCCACGGACATCGTGATCGCCTCCCCGCTGTACTGGTACTCGGTGTCCGGCCAGACCAAGCGCTACCTGGACTACTGGTCCGGCTGGCTCCGTACGCCCGGCGTCGACTTCAAGGCCACCCTGGCCGGCCGCACCCTTTGGGGCGTCACCGCGCTCGCGCACGAGGAGCCGGAGGTCGCCGACCCGCTGATCGGCACGCTGAACCACACAGCGGCGTACATGGGGATGCGCTTCGGCGGAGTCCTGCTCGGCAACGGCAGCCGGCGCGGCGACGTGCTGAACGACACCGCGGCGCTGACCCGCGCGAAGACCTTCTTCGCCCAGGAGGCACCGCTCGCGCGTTTCCCATACGAGGGGTGACGCGCGCGCTCAGGCGGTGATGTCCTTCGTCGTGAAGCGCGCCCACGCGGCCGACCCGAACACGGCGACGTACAGGCTCTGGAGGCCGAGGTCGCGGACCAGGTCGTCCCAGTAGACGGGGTCGCGCATGAGGTCGGCGAAGGACAGCCAGTAGTGGGAGAAGAAGTACGGCTGGAGCGCGTGGAGCTGGGGGATCTGGTCGAGGATCTGGACGGTGATCAGGAGGCCGACCGTCGTCGCCATGGCCGCGATGCCGCTGTTGGTGAGGGTGGAGACGAACAGGCCGAGCGCGGCGACACCGGTCAGTGACGCGGCCACGACCAGGGCGATGAGCAGCGCTCTGCCGAGCCCCTCGGCGAATCCGATGCGGGTCCCGGAGATCGTGGTCAGGTCGCCCAGCGGGAACAGCAGGGCACCCACCGCGAACGCCGAGACCGCCACCACCAGCGTCGCCACCAGGCAGAACGTCATCGTCGTCGCGTACTTCGTGAGCAGCAGCCGCGCTCGGCCCGCGGGCGCGACGAGGAGATAGCGCAGGGTCCCGGCGTTGGCCTCGCCCGCGATCGCGTCGCCCGCGATGACGCCGATCGCCATCGGCAGGAAGAACGGCAGCGTCGCGGCGAGCCCGGTGAACACCAGGAACAGGCCGTTGTTGGTGATCTGCGCGATGAACGCGGGGCCCTCGCCGCCGCCACCCGCGGTCGAGCCGTCTCCGGTCTCGACCCTGACGGCCACGCCGATGAGGATCGGCACGGCCGCGAGCACCCCGAGCAGCGCGATCGTGCGCCAGCGGCGGAACGTGGTGACGAGTTCGTCGCGGAAGAGTCCGAGGGTCCAGAGGGGGCGGGGTCGGCGGGTGGTTCCGGGTTTCGCTGTCGCTCCTGTGGGCGTTGGCGTACCGGCCGCCGCCGCTCCGTTGTCTCCTGGCTTCGCCGACGGGGATGCGCTTCCTTCTGTGCGCGCCTCCGGCGGCCTTTCCGCGTCCCGCTTCGGCAGACTCTCAGCCCGCGACATCGAAACCCTCCCCGGTCAGCGCCACGAACGCGTCCTCCAGCGAGGCCCGTTCCACTCCGAAGCCGCGGACCCGGACGCCCGCCGTCACCAACGCGGCGTTCAGTTCGGCCAGTTCACCAGCGGGCGGCTCCGCCGTCACTCCCGTCTCGGTCACGACGAGATCCGTGACGCCCTGCTCCTTGAGGATCCGCGCCGCGTCCCCGGTGTCCGGGGTGGTCACCACCAGCCGGCCCCGGGCACCGGCCGCAAGGTCCGCCACCGGGCCTTGGACGATCAGCCGTCCCTGGGCCATCACGGCCGCGTGGGTGCAGACCTGCTCGATCTCGTCGAGGAGGTGCGAGGAGAGGAAGACGGTCGTGCCGTCGGAGGCCAGCTCCCGGACGAGCGCACGGATCTCGCGCATGCCCTGGGGGTCGAGACCATTGGTCGGCTCGTCCAGGACGAGCAGCCGACGGGGCTGGAGCAGCGCGGCCGCGAGTCCGAGCCGCTGCTTCATCCCCAAGGAATAGGCCTTCGCCTTCTTTCCCGCCGCCGCGGTCAGTCCGACCCGGTCCAGCGCGGTCCCGACGCGTGTCCGCCGGGTGCGGGGATCGGCGGTCGGGTCCGCGGCGTCGTACCGGAGGAGGTTGTCCCGCCCGGAGAGGAAGCCGTACAGGGCGGGGCCCTCGATCAGCGCCCCGACGTGCGGGAGCACGTCGCGCGCGGACCGGGGCATGGGCCGCCCCAGCACGCTCGCCGTGCCCGAGGTCGGCTCGATCAGGCCCATCAGCATGCGGATGGTCGTGGTCTTGCCCGAGCCGTTCGGGCCGAGGAAGCCGAAGACGCTGCCCGCCGGGACGGTGAGGTCCAGGCCGTCGACGGCGAGCTGTCCGCCGCGGTACCGCTTGCTCAGCGCGCGGGTGGCGATCACCGCGCCCTCGGCGGACGCGGCACCGGCCTCTCCGGCCCGCCGTGCGGTCACGGCGGGCGACGCGGCGACCGCGTCGCCCGGAGCCCTCGCGGGCGCGGCGCCGAAACCTCCCGGGTCCCGGGCCGGCTCCGTGCCCGCTCTCGCCGTCCGCCCCGCGGGGACGTCGGCGCCCGCGGCGCGCGCCGGATCGGGCTCGTCGGCGGACAGCTCCTCCATGGGCTCCCTCGGTTCGGTTCGCCTGGTTGTCCTACTGGGCCGCGTCGGCCGCCTTCACCAGCGCGGCCTTGGTGACGGCCCCGGCGTACACCGTGCCGTCGTCCGTGATCAACGCGTTGACCAGGCGGGTCGAGAAGACCGTGCCCGAGCCGAACTTGCCCTTGACGTGGTCGCCGAGGGAGTTCAGGAACCCGTCGACGTCGCTGTTGCCGGTCGAGCCGGACGCGCCGGACGGCATGCCCTCGCCACCGGTGTCGAGGACGAGGATCGTGTTCCAGCCCTCGCCGATGGTCTTCGAACCGCCGAGCCCGTCGGCCGTGTCCTCGTGTCCCTTCGGCAGCACCTTCTCGAAGTCCTTCGGTCCGCCGCCCTTCGACTCGCCGCCCTTCGCGCCCTTCAGGTCGTCGCCCTCGGTGACCTTCGCGCCCTTCGGCGGCGTGAAGGCGAACGTCGACGCGGCCGGCCGGGAGAAGTCGACCTGGGTGAAGCCCGCGTCCACGACGGCCGCGCCACCGCTCGCCGGGGTCAGTGTGAACTTCAGCGGCAGCCCTGTCTTCGCGTCCACCGCGATACTGATCGCGCCGACCGTGGTGCCGGACTGCCGGGGCTTGACGACCAGCTTGTAGGCGTCGCGGCCGGCGACGTGGGCGGTGCCGTCGACGGTCACGGAGGTCGTGTCGTCCACGGACTTGAGGACCTCGTCGGCGAAGTCCTTCGGGGTGGCCGGGACATCCCGCGGCGCCTTGCCCTTGGCGCCCTCGTCGGCGTGCCCGGACTCGGCGGACGTCGAGTGGAAGACCTCGTTCGACTTGCTGTCGTACCCCCACACGTCCTTGCCGTTGTGGATGACGCTGTACTCGGCGGCGGCGTCCAGCAGGGAGACCTTGCCCCTGTCCGGGCCGTCGGCCGCGACACGCAGGGTGTGCGTGCCCGAGGCCAGTTCGAGGAGCTTGGACTGCGGGTCGGCGGAGGAACCGTCGCGCCCTCCGGCCGCGCCGGACAGCAGGCCGCTCTCCAGACCGCCCAGGTCGGGCAGCCCCAGATCTGTGCTGATCTTGACGGTGCCGGACAGTTGCTCGACGTCCGACTGGGCGATCTTCTCGATGAGTTGCTGCGCGGTGACCTTCGGCAGGTCGGGGTCTCCGGAGTCGGCGAGCGCCGGGACGAGTCCGATCGTCGCCGCCGCCACCCCCACCACCGCGACCGGAACGACGTACCGAGCGGCCTTGCGTCGCCCGGCGAGCCTGTCGTCGGCCTCCTCGGCCCTCGCGCTGTCGTCGGATTCGTACGGTGCCATGTGTGCCTTACCTCCGTCGTCGGCGGCGGCCCTGCCCTCGTTTCCGCTCCACTCCCAAGCCGCCATTCTCACCCGGACCGGTGAGGAGTGGTGTTCTCCATCTGACCAAATACGCCGGATGAACGCGTCAACCCGCGGGCTCAACTCCGCGTAGTCCTGCGGTATGACGTGAAAGGGCGGCGCCTCCCCCGGACCCGTAGGGGTCGCTCGCGGGGGAAACGCCGCCCTGGCGTCGCCTCGGCCGGTGTCCCGCCGGCCCGGCGGCCCGGCGGCTCGGCTCAGCTCTGCACGAACACGTAGTCGGCGCGGTAGGGAACACCCACGATCGCGCCCGGCGTGCACGAGCCCGCCGGGGCGACACCGCCCACCGTGTTCAGGCGCAGGACCTCCTGCGTGCCGGCCAGCAGACCATGGTCCCTGCCGGACTGCGTGGCCCTGAGATCGAGCTCGGGGATGTTCGTTGCGCCGTTCGGGGTCTTCGCGATCAGCGCGCCGGTGACGGCACTGCGGTCGGGCGCGATCCACTGCGGAGTACCGGAGTTGGGCTTCACGAACGAGTGAGCGATGTGGCCGCCGAGCCGTGCGGAGACATCGCGCTGGGCGAAGGCGTAGCCGCCGCCGTCGGCCGGCTTGCACTCGTAGATCTGCTCGCCCTCGACCACGGACGCCTGGAAGTTGTGCAGGGCGTTGCGGAAGTCGAAGGCGCCCGTCACCTTGTGGAGCTGTCCGCGGACGGCCCCGCCCGGGAACTTCGTGGTGTGCAGGTTGGCGTAGAACGAACCGGGATCGGTCTTCAGCGTGTCGAGCAGGGCCGTGTCCTCGACCTTGACGGTTCCGACAGCGCTGTGGCCCTTGATCCGGCCGAGCAGTCCGGTGAAGTCGATCTTGACGTCGCCGTTCGCTCCCTTCGCGCCCTGGTGGATGTGGAGCAGTGTGGGCCTGCCGGTACCGCGCCATTTCACGGCGACGGACACCTTGTCGCCCTCGACCTTGATGAACTCCAGCGCCGCGCCGTCCGGGTCGCCGACGGCGGGGCCGCCCTCGACGGGCACTTCGGCGGCGCCGCGCAGGCTCGCGGCGAGGACGGTGCCGCCGCTGCCGCCCATGACCGCGTGGCTGGTCACGACCGTCCGCGCGTCGCGCCCGGCGTGGTGCGCGCCGCCGCTCCGGCTCGTGCTCCCGGCGTGCGCGCCGTGGTCGGCGGCGGCCGCCGGGACGACGGCGGCGGCGACTCCGGCCGCGGCGGCCACCGCGACGCCGGTCAGGATCAGGCTCTGGCGACGCGTCGTGGACATGGCGTTCGATCCCATGATTCCGTTTTCTCCCCGTAACCCGGCCGACGCCCCCTGCGTCAGCTTCTGCGGAGGATTACGGACCCGGTTCGGCCCGGACTCACCCTCACCCTGTGGCACCGGTCACATCACTCCACATCACCCAGAAGCAGTCAAATATGGCGACCATTCGAGCAAAAATCGGCTCGAATCCGTACGTACGGGTGGCAGCAGCCGGAGCGCCCAGCACTCCGGGCTCACAGGATCGAGGGATCGCCATGGTTGCCATCAGGCATGTCACGGGATACGCCGCTACGGGCGCCGCCGTCCTGGCGCTCGCGCTCGCCGGATGCGGAGGGGGAGGCGGCGGCAGCGACAGCGGGACCAGCACCCCGCAGAAGAGCGGCTCCGCGCAGAGCGGCGGCTCGACGCAGAACGGCACGACAGGATCGGCGACGTCGACGCTGACCACCGCCAAGGTCGCGAAACTGGGCACGGTCGTGACCGACGGCAAGGGGTACGTCCTGTACCGCTTCGACACGGACTCGGCGAACCCGACCAGGGTCAGTTGTTACGACACCTGCGCCGCCCTCTGGCCCGCGGCCACGACCACGGCCAAGAGCGCGGTGACGACGAAGGGCATCGACAAGAGCCTGGTCTCCACGGTGAAGCGCAACGACGGCACCACCCAGATCACCCTCGCCGGCTGGCCCCTGTACCGGTACGCCAAGGACGACGAGCCGAAGGAGCCGTACGGCCAGGGAGTGGACGGAACGTGGTGGGCCGTCACGCCCAGCGGAGCGAAGATCACCACGCCGGTCGCGACGAGCACGGGAAGCGGCGGGGGCTACTGAAGTCCCCCTTCCGGGGGCACCTCTGGCATGGGCCGGTCATCCCGACCGGCCCATGACCGGTGACTCGCGCGTCGGCTTCCCGAACGGCTCGCGACCGGTGACCTCCGCGTCGGATTCCCGGCCGGCCCGTAGCGGGTGAACCGGTGACCCCCGCGTCGGCTCAGCCGGCCCGGTGCACCACCGCGTCCACCAGCTCGACCAGCGCGGCCTTCGCGTCGCACTCGCGCAGCGGGGCCAGCGCGGCGCGCGCCTCCTCCGCGTACCGCACGGTGTCCCGGCGCGCCTGCTCCAGCGCGGGGTGCTCCCGCAGCCGGGCCAGCGCCTCGGCGTGCCGCGCGTCGTCCGTCAGGTCGGATTCGAGCAGCTCGCACAGTGCGATGTCCTCGGCGAGGCCCAGCCGCTCGGCGCGCTCGCGCAGCCGCAGCACCGGCAGCGTGGCGATGCCCTCGCGCAGGTCCGTCCCCGGCGTCTTGCCGGACTCGTGCGAGTCGGAGGCGATGTCGAGGACGTCGTCCGCGAGCTGGAAGGCGACGCCGAGGCGCTCGCCGTACTGCGTGAGCACGTCCACGACGGTCTCGTCGGCGCCCGACATCATCGCGCCGAACCGGCACGCGACCGCGACCAGCGACCCGGTCTTGCCGCCGAGCACATCGAGATAGTGGTCGACCGGATCGCGGCCGTCGCGCGGTCCCGCCGTCTCCAGGATCTGTCCGGTCACCAGCCGCTCGAACGCCTCGGCCTGGATCCGGACCGCCTCGGGCCCGAGGTCGGCCAGGATGTACGAGGCGCGGGCGAAGAGGAAGTCACCCGTGAGGACGGCCAGCGAGTTGCCCCAGCGCACGTTGGCGCTGTCCACCCCGCGCCGGACCTCGGCCTCGTCCATCACGTCGTCGTGGTACAGCGTGGCGAGGTGGGTCAGCTCGACGACAACGGCCGAGGGCACGACACCCGGCGCGTAGGGGTCGCCGAACTGCGCGGCGAGCATCACGAGCAGCGGCCTGAACCGCTTCCCGCCGGCCCGCACGAGGTGCTGGGCGGCTTCCGTGATGAACGGGACCTCGCTCTTGGTGGCTTCGAGCAAACCCTCCTCGACAGCCGCCAATCCGGCCTGGACATCGGCTTCGAGAGCCTGGTCCCGCACGCTCAGCCCGAACGGCCCGACGACGGTCACGAGAGGTTCTCCTGTCTGCTGACGATCACATGGCGAACTCGGTCGATCAATCGGTCGATGACACGGTTTGTCGATGTGTCGCTGCCATCACTCAAGTCAGCGTATCCGGTCACGTTTCGATCACCGCGAGCGCCCACCGTCCCCCGGCCCACTTCGCTCCGCCAGGAGGTATGCGGGAGTACACCCGGAAGGCACACGGGAAGCACCTGCGTGCCCCAACGACGGGTACCCCGGCTCACGGGCGCCACCCGATCACCGGCGGTATGTTCATGATCAGACGATGTGAACCGACTTGCGACGACATGCTGCGAAGCACCCGGAAGAGGCCACCGTGTCCCACAGCCGTGCCCGGCCCGTGTACGGCCGGGACCCGACGATCCCCGCTCTTCCGGCCGTGCCGCACGACGCATTCCGTCCACTGAGGTGACGCTCATGCACATCCGTACGTCCTTCCCTTACGAGACCACTCACGAGGACGTCCTCGTCCCTCTCCCGGACGGCACCCGTCTGTACGCCCGGATCTGGCGGCCGCTGACCGAGGAGCCGGTACCGGCGCTCCTGGAGTACGCCCCGTACCGCCTGAGCGACTGGTCGGCCCCACGCGACCAGCAGCGCCACCCCTGGTACGCCGGGCACGGCTACGCCTCCGTCCGCGTGGACGCGCGCGGGCACGGCAATTCGGAGGGCGTGCCGGGGGACGAGCGGGCGGGGACCGAGCCGGACGACGGGGTGGAGGTGGTCTCCTGGCTGGCCGCCCAGCCCTGGTGCACCGGCCGGGTCGGCATGTTCGGGATGTCGTGGGGCGGCTTCAGCTCCCTCCGCGTCGCGGCCCGCGCACCCGAGCCGCTCAAGGCTGTCGTCACGGTCTGCTCGACCGACGACCTCTATGACAACGACGCGCACCACGCCGGAGGTTCCGTCCTCGCCGTCGACACGCACGCCCGGTCGGCCCGTCTGCTCGCCTTCGCCGCCCGCCCGCCGGACCCCGCGCACGTGGGCGAGGGGATGTGGCGGGACATGTGGGAGAAGCGACTGGAGGCGGTCACCCCCCGCGCGCACACCTGGCTGGCCCACCAGACCCGGGACGCGTACTGGCGCGAGGGCGGCGTCCGCGAGGAGTACGGAGCCATCCGCGCGGCGGTCCTCGCCGTCGGCGGCTGGCACGATCCGCACCGCGACACGGTGCTGCGCCTGGTGCGGAACCTGCCGCCGGATCGCGTACGAGGTCTCATCGGCCCCTGGTCCCGCCAGTACCCGGACCGGGGCCTGCCGCCCGGACCGGCGATCGGCTTCCTCCAGGAGACGCTGCGCTGGTGGGACCACTGGCTCCGCGACGAGGAGACGGACTCCGTCCCCCTTCTGCGCTCGTACGTGATGGACGCGCACCCTCCGGCGACCGCGTACGAGCGGATCCCCGGCCGCTGGGTGGGCGACCCGGCCTGGCCCTCACCCTCGGTGACCCCGGTCACGTACGCGCTCCAGGGCGCCCCGCTGCCGGTGCGGTCCCCGCAGCACACGGGGGTCGACGCGGGCTGCCTCTTCCCCTCGGGCGACGACGCCGACCTGCCGCCGGACCAGCGGGAGGAGGACGCCCGGTCGGCCTGCTTCGAGTTCGAGGTGACGGAGGAGACCTGGGTTCTGGGCCGCCCCCGGGTCAATCTGCGGCTGACGTCCGCGTCGCCCAGGGGCCAGGTGATCGCCCGGCTGTGCGACGTGGCCCCGGACGGAGCGTCCACGCTCGTCACCCGGGGTGTTCTGAACCTGTCGGCGCGCCGGGGCCCCGACCAGGCGGTTCCCTGGCGACCCGGCGCCACGGAGCACGTGGTCCTCGACCTGAACGCCATCGGCTACGCGTTCCCGGCGGGCCATCGCATCCGGCTGGGCGTCTCCTCCACGTACTGGCCCTGGCTCTGGCCCCAGCCGGGCTCGGAGACCGGCTTCACCCTGGAGCCGGTCGGCAGCGTCCTCGAACTCCCGGTACGGGCACCGGAGTCGGACCCCTCGATCACCTTCGGGGAACCGGAGGAGGCCGAACCCCTCGGCGTGACCGTCTCGGCGACCCTGGACGAGCCCCGCCCGCGGCGCCTGGTCCTGCGCGACGTGGCCGCGGAGACCTGGAGCCTGGAAGTGGACCCGGGGCGCGTCGGGACCCGGGTGTTCCCCGACGGTCTCGAATGCACGGAGGAGGCCCGGGAGACGTACACGATCGACGCGGCGGACCCGCTGTCCGCCCGCGCCCACGCGGTCTGGTCGATCCGGCTGCACCGGCCCGAGCTGCCGTGGGACGCCCGCGTCGAGACGGTCTCCGCCATCGCCTGCGACGCGCAGGACTTCATCACGACCGACGAACTCGTCTGCAAGAACGGCGACGAGGTCGTCTTCCACCGGACCTGGGAGAAGCGCATCCCCCGCACGGCCGGCTGACCGGGCCGACCGGGCCGACCGACCAGGCCGAACAACTAAGCCTACTAACAAGGAAGTTCACCGTCTGTGGGGCGTGCGCACGCCGAACTCTGCTGACAGGACGTCCACTTCGCCACGCGCCCACCGGGGTTCGGCCCGCTTCCGGCCCGGCGCTCCCGCCCGGGACCTGCCGCGTTCGCCGATGTGGCCCGCGCCACAATTCCCGTCGCGCCAGGGGCCGCTCGGCGCCTTCCGAGGGGCTCGAAAGCGTCCGCCGACGCAGGCGCAATGCCCGAATTACCCCCTCATGGTGCCTTAATGCTCTTTGGTCTCGTGAGTTGGGTCACCGGCCCGCCGGGCCATCGATGGACGCCCCTTATGGATCAACCCGTTTGCGAAAGGCAAGTTGAGGATCCAATTCCGGCACAATCGGACTTTTCACCCTCGCATTAACCAGGCCAAAGCGATCTTCGCGGTCAAATCTCGTCTTGTTTCGGACATGTGCTCTCGCATACGTTCTGGTTGACCCCGGGCGGATCGCCGAATCCTGCCGCCGCCCGGAAACCCATCGACCCACGCACGGCAGGAGCGGGGGAACCACAGGTAAGCCGCCGGTCCGGACACACCCGGAACGGCTTGGGGTGAAGCCGCGCCCAGAGCGCGGCCGGGCATCTCCCGCCCGAACCCGACAGCTCACCTCGCAGGCGTCGGAGAGGACATTTCGCCATGCCCGTACGAGCCAAGCACCGCCGCAAGAAGACCAACGTCATCACCCGGGGCATGATCGCCGCCGGCACGGGTGGCATCGCCCTCGCCCTCCCCCTCGTGAGCGCGACCGGCGCCAGCGCCGCCACCCCGGCGCAGGCCCCCCAGGCGGCCAAGACCGCCCACACCGCGGTGGTCCCCAACGTGCAGCTCGTCACCTACAAGGTGGTCGCCGGCGACACCCTGTCCAAGGTGGCGAAGAAGTACCCCAAGAGCGGTGGCTGGAAGAAGCTGTACGCGGCGAACCGCGCGGTCATCGGCGACAACCCCGCGATGATCCGTCCGGGCCTGAAGCTGACCGTCGGCACGAAGACGCTGAAGTCGACGACCGTCCGCACCACGGCGAACGCGACCGCCGCCGTCGCCAAGTCCAAGGCGACCACCGTCACCCAGGCCGCCGCCAAGACGTACTCCAACGACCTCGACGGCTGGATCAAGGAATCCCTGGACGTCATGGCCAAGGCCGGCATCCCGGGCAGCTACGACGGCATCCACCGCAACGTGATACGCGAGTCCTCCGGCAACCCCAACGCCATCAACAACTGGGACTCCAACGCCGCCGCGGGCATCCCCTCCAAGGGCCTGCTCCAGGTGATCGACCCCACGTTCCAGGCGTACCACGTCGCCGGCACGTCGTCGAACATCTACGACCCGGTCGCCAACATCACCGCGGCCTGCAACTACGCGGCCGACAAGTACGGCTCCATCGACAACGTCAACGGCGCCTACTGATCCCACCCCCGCACCACCTGCTTCACCCGCACCCGCCGACGGCGCCTTCCGGCCCGTCGGCGGGTGCGTCGGCGTCGCTAGAAGCCGAAGAGGCGCTCCAGGACGACCGCGACCCCGTCGTCCTCGTTCGACAGGGTGACCTCGTCGGCCACCGCCTTCAGTTCCGGGTGGGCGTTGGCCATCGCCACACCCCGGGCCGCCCAGTCGAACATCGGGATGTCATTGGGCATGTCACCGAAGGCGAGCGTCGCACCCGGCGTGAGCCCGAGATGCGCCGCGGCCAGAGCGAGGCCCGTCGCCTTGGTCACCCCGCATGGCTGGAGTTCGACGGTGCCGGGCCCGGACATGGTCACCGTCGCCAGCGAACCGACCACTCCGCGCGCCGCCGACGCCAACTCGTCGTCGGACAACGACGGGTGACGGAGCAGCACCTTGCTGATCGGCTCCGCCCAGAGGTCGTCCCGACGCGGCACCCGCACCGCGGGCAGGGTCGGGTGCGGCATGACATACCCCGGCTCGATGAGCGTCAGCCCGTCCACGCCGTCCTGGTCGACCGCCGCGTACAGCAGCCCGACCTCCGCCTCGATCTTGCCGAGCGCCGTCTCCGCCAACTCCCTGTCCAGGGTCACCGACCAGAGCATGCGGTCCGCGCCGGCGTCGTAGAGCTGCGCCCCCTGACCGCACACCGCCAGCCCCTCGCCGCCGAGTTCGTCGAGAAGCGGTCGCACGCGCGGTGCGGGACGGCCCGTGACCACGAGATGCCGGGCACCTGCCTGGGTCACCTTCGCCAACGCGGCCCGTGACCGGTCGGAAAGTGTGTCGTCGCCGCGCAGCAGCGTTCCGTCCAGGTCAGTGGCGATGAGTGAATATGCAGTCGGAGCGGCCATGATCCGAAGAATACGGATCGAACGACTCATCGGCCCGGCCTGAACCGGACGACGTCCGGTATCCCGTCAGCAACGCCGTTCACCGCACGGTGGTAAGCGCGTTGCGACCGCTTCGGATCACCCACGCTCCGCTTCCGCCCACACCCACTTTCCCGCACAGGACCACCCACAACTCCCCAACACCCCCTGCACCAAGGCCAACTCGGCCCGGCATGGAAATCGTCCATCACCAAGTCCGTTACGCACCATCTCTGTTGGGGCGAGCCAAGGCGAACTCCCTCTCGCGCGAAACGCACCCCGGGACCGTGCACGGCAGCCGCGCGGAGTCACGGGCGGCCGCGGGCGGGGCGCGGAGCGGCGGGTGGGAGCGTGGGGCGGTGGGCGGGAGCGTGGGGCGGTGGACCGTCGCGGGCGGGGGCGCGGACCCGCGGACAAGAGCGGGCGCCAACGCGGCACGAACGAGGCAGGAGCGCGGCGGCGGCTCCGACAAGCACGGTCCGGGGCCGGGTTCGGCACCCTGCATCGCGCTTCCGTACACGCTTCCGTACGCCGCGGATCGCCAACCGCCGGTTCCACACCGGGCCAATTCAGGCATTGCGCACTCTTTAGGCCCTGCCACTGCGGGGACACTCCCCCGTAACGTGTGCTCCGACCACATCAAACGCGTGGAACTCATGGCTCACATGGCGAGTACGAATCCGAAAGCGAGGCACCTACCGATGCCCCCCTTCGATGTCCCCGAGGGCGATCCCTTCGGTCCGCACAACCTGCCGTACGGCGTGTTCTCCCTGACCGACCCGGCCGGCGACGCCGAACGGCGCGTCGGCGTACGGCTCGGCGACCACGTGCTCGACGCGGGTGCGGCAGCCCGCTCACTCGGCTCCCCCTACGCCGGGTTGCTCGCGCAGCCGACCCTCGACCCGTTGCTCGCCGCGGGCCCCACCGCCTGGTCCGATGTCCGGCGCGCGCTGACGGCCTGGGTGACCGTCCCGGCCCACCGGGAAACCCTCGCTCCCCATTTCCACCCGCTCTCCGACGTGACGCTGCACCTCCCGTTCACCGTCGCGGACTACGTGGACTTCTACGCCTCCGAGAACCACGCCCGGAACGTCGGCCAGATCTTCCGCCCCGACGCCGCCGACTCCCTCACGCCGAACTGGAAGCACCTGCCGATCGGCTATCACGGCCGCTCCGGCACCGTCGTGGTGTCCGGCACGGATGTCGTCCGCCCGTCGGGCCAGCGCAAGGCTCCCGCGGACGCCGCCCCGGTCTTCGGCCCTTCGATCCGCCTGGACATCGAGGCGGAGGTCGGCTTCGTGGTCGGCACCCCCTCGGAACAGGGCCGGCCGGTGCCCCTGGGCGACTACCGCGACCACGTCTTCGGCCTCTGCCTGCTCAACGACTGGTCGGCGCGTGACATCCAGGCCTGGGAGTACGTCCCGCTCGGCCCCTTCCTCGGCAAGTCCTTCGCCACGTCCGTGTCGGCATGGATCACCCCGCTGGACGCCCTCGACGACGCCCTGGTGGCCCCGCCCGTCCGTACGCACCCCCTCCTCCCCTATCTCGACGACGCCTCCGAGGAACCGGGCGGCTACGACCTCCGGATCTCCGTGGCCATCAACGGCCACGTCGTCTCCGAACCCCCCTTCTCCACGATGTACTGGACGGCCGCCCAGCAACTGGCCCACATGACGGTCAACGGTGCCTCCCTGCGCACCGGTGACCTCTACGGCTCCGGAACCGTCAGCGGCCCCACCGAGGGCGAGCGTGGCTCGCTGCTCGAACTCACCTGGAACGGGCGCGACACCCTCGAACTCCCCGACGGCAAGCGGACGTTCCTCGAGGACGGCGACGAGGTCACGCTGACGGCCTGGGCACCGGGTCCGGGCGGGACCAGAGTCGGCCTGGGCGAGGTCCGGGGCCGCATCACTCCGGCCGTCTCCCCGTAGAGGTCTCCGGGGAAGCTTCGGGGCCCCTGGAGAGGGTCCCGGGGCGCGCTTCCAGGAGAGACATCCGGGAGACGCGTCTGGGAGGGACCTCCAAGAGGGACCTCCCGGACACCCCTCCGAGAGAGGCCTCCAGCGGGAACGAGGTCCGTGTCACGGTGGCCAGGATCCTGGCCACCGCGCCCCGCGAAGCCCGGCACGGTGAGGCCCTACACGGTGAGGCCCGGCACCGTGAAGTCCTGCACGGTGAAGCCCTGCACGGTGAAGCCCTGCGCGTTCGGCGGGGGCCCGGCGGAGTCGGTGAAGCCCGACAGACGCTCGCCTCGTCCCCGGTCGTCCGGCGTCGGGCCCGCTACATCCAGTCCTCGGGCTCCGGCTCCTGGTCCAGCTCCGGCCAGTCCGGGTCCGGTCCCGCCGTGGCCGCCGGAACCGATGCGGCCTCGGGTCTGCCGCCGGCCCCCGGGATCGCGGGCGCACCACCGGCCCCCGACGCCGGCGCACCACCGGCCAGCGAGACGAGCACCCCGATGACGCCCTCGCCGTACGTCGCCAGCTTCTTCTCGCCCACCCCGCTGATACCGCCCAGGTCCTTCACGGAGGTGGGCCACACCGTGGCGATCTCCCGCAGCGTGGCGTCGTGGAAGATGACGTACGCCGGGACGCCCTGCTCACGCGCCTGCTCGCCGCGCCAGGCACGCAGTGCCTCGAAGGCGGGCACGAGCTCGGCGGGCAGTTCGGCCGCCGCCGCCTTCGCCTTGCGCTCACCCTTGGGTGCCGACGACCGGGACGCGGCCGGCTTCGGCGCCTCCTTGCGCAGCGGCACGTCCCGCTCGCGCCGCAGCACGGTCCCGCTCGCCTCGGTCAGCACCAGCGTGCCGTACTCGCCCTCGACCGCGATCAGCCCCTGGGAAAGCAACTGCCGTACGACACCGCGCCATTCGGACTCCGCCAGCTCCTCGCCGATGCCGAACACGGACAGTTGGTCGTGGTCGAACTGGATCACCTTGGCGGTCTTCCGCCCCAGCAGGATGTCGACGATCTGACCGGCGCCGAACTTCTGTCCCCGCTCGCGCTGGAGGCGCACCACCGTGGACAGCAGCTTCTGTGCCGCGACCGTGCCGTCCCAGGTCTCCGGGGGTGTCAGACAGGTGTCGCAGTTGCCGCAGGCCGGGGTGTCGGGGTCCTGGCCGAAGTAGGCGAGGAGTTGGGAGCGCCGGCACCGGGCCGTCTCGCACAGGGCGAGCATCGAGTCCAAATGGGCGGTGGCCCGGCGTCTGAACGCCTCGTCGCCCTCCGAGCCCTGGATCATCTTGCGCTGCTGGACGACGTCCTGAAGGCCGTACGCCATCCAGGCCGTGGAGGGCAGTCCGTCACGGCCTGCGCGGCCCGTCTCCTGGTAGTACCCCTCGACGGACTTCGGCAGGTCGAGGTGGGCGACGAACCGGACGTCCGGCTTGTCGATGCCCATGCCGAAGGCGATCGTGGCGACGACCACGAGACCCTCCTCCCGCAGGAAACGGGACTGGTGCGCGGCTCGGGTGCCCGAGTCCAGGCCCGCGTGGTAGGGCACCGCCTCGATGCCGTTGCGGGAGAGGAACTCGGCGGTCTTCTCCACGGAGTTGCGTGAGAGGCAGTACACGATGCCCGCGTCGCCCGCGTGCTCCTCGCGCAGGAAGGACAGCAACTGCCTCTTCGGGTCGGCCTTGGGAACGATCCGGTACTGGATGTTGGGCCGGTCGAAGCTCGCCTCGAAGTGGCGGGCCGCGGGCATGCCCAGCCGCTGGGTGATCTCCTTGTGCGTCGCATGGGTGGCGGTGGCCGTCAGCGCGATGCGCGGGACATCCGGCCAGCGTTCGCCGAGCAGCGAGAGCGCCAGATAGTCGGGACGGAAGTCGTGGCCCCACTGGGCCACGCAGTGCGCCTCGTCGATCGCGAAGACGGAGATCTTCCCGCGGGACAGCAGGTCCAGCGTGCCGTCGAGACGCAGTCGCTCGGGAGCCAGGTAGAGAAGATCGAGCTCGCCGGCCAGGAACTCCGCCTCGACCACGCGGCGCTCGTCGAAGTCCTGCGTGGAGTTCATGAACCCGGCGCGCACGCCCAGCGCCCGCAACGCGTCCACCTGGTCCTGCATGAGCGCGATGAGCGGGGAGACCACAATGCCCGTACCCGGTCTGACCAGGGAAGGAATTTGGTAGCAGAGAGACTTGCCGCCACCCGTCGGCATCAGGACGACGGCGTCACCGCCCGCCACCACATGCTCGATGATCGCTTCCTGCTCGCCGCGGAAGGCGTCGTACCCGAAGACCCGCTGGAGGGCGGCCAGCGCCTCGCTCCCGCCCAGCGTCTCCGTCGCGTCCGCTTCGGTCATCACACCCGTCCCACCCATCGTTCCGTCCCCCGTACGTCGCGCCTCGACCACTGCGTCCACGATAGGGGTCCGCGCCGACAGTCCGAGAGTTGTCCACAGGCTGCGAGGGACCGGCTTCCCTACGTATCGGCGCCCGTCCTGTCTCACTCTGCTGCACGGCGCGCCCCTGCGGGGTTCAACCCGTTGGCCCCGCTTGCATGGCGGCGCTTCGGGGCCGAGGGCCATGCTGCTCGGGCGGGAGGAGGGGGCCCGCAGCAGACGGACCCGTGCAGTCCGTACGCCTCTCTCGTGTCTCTAGGAGCCTTCGCATGCCCCAGCGTCCCCTCAGGACCGTCATCACCCTCGTGACAGCCGCCACCGCGTCGCTCGCCCTGTCCGCGGGCCCCGCCCCGGCCGCGGACCCCCCGGTCGACCCGAAGGCCTTGCACGATCTGGTCAAGGCATACCTTGCGAGCGTCAAGTACCTCGACGAGAAGGTCGCTCTCGCCGACGGGTACGTGCCCCGCCAGTGCTCCTCGGACCCCGCGGGGCACGGCAGCATGGGCTACCACTACTTCAACGAGTCCCGCTACGGCTCACTCGATCCCAGGAAGCCCTCGGCCCTGCTTTTCGAGGACGGCAAGGACGGAAAGCGCAGGCTGGCCGGGGTCGAGTGGATCGTGCTGGACTCCGACCAGAACATGAAGACCAGCAAGGACCGGCCGTCGATGTTCGGCGGGCAGAAGTTCGACGGTCCGATGCCGGGTCACTACCCCGGTATGCCGATCCACTACGACCTGCATGTCTGGCTGTGGAAGCAGAATCCGAACGGACTGTTCGACCGCTGGAACCCCAGGGTGAAGTGCCCGGCCGCCCCGGCCCACACCGGCAAGACGGACACGGCCCACTCCGGTATGACGGACTCGGCCCACACGGGCAAGACGGACACGGCCCACAACGGCAAGACGCCCACCGCCCACCACGGCTCGTCCGGCAGGGCGCACACCGGTTCCGCGGGCACGGCCCACGCGGGCCACGCCGCCCACTGAGAACGGCTCGGGCCCCGCTCCGTCGAAGGGAGCGGGGCCCGAGCCGCGTGAGGAACCACTCAGCGCACGAAGACCCCGGCCTGGTCGGCCAGGTTCAGGAAGTACTGCGGCGCCACACCGAGCACCAGCGTGACCACCACACCCGCGGCGATCGCCGTCATGGTCAGCGGCGACGGCACGGCGACCGTCGGCCCCTCGGGCTTCGGCTCGCTGAAGAACATCAGCACGATCACGCGGATGTAGAAGAACGCCGCGATCGCCGACGAGATCACACCGACCACGACCAGCGCGCCCGCGCCGCCCTCGGCCGCCGCCTTGAACACGGCGAACTTTCCGGCGAACCCCGAAGTGAGCGGGATACCCGCGAAGGCCAGCAGGAAGATCGCGAACACCGCGGCCACCAACGGGGACCTGCGCCCGAGACCGGCCCACTTGGACAGGTGCGTGGCCTCTCCGCCCGCGTCCCGCACGAGCGTCACGACGGCGAAGGCGCCGATCGTCACGAAGGAGTACGCGCCCAGGTAGAAGAGGACCGACGAGACTCCGTCCGGCGAGGTCGCGATGACACCCGCGAGGATGAATCCGGCGTGCGCGATCGACGAGTACGCCAGGAGTCGCTTGATGTCGGTCTGGGTGATCGCGACGATCGCGCCGCCCAGCATCGTGACGATCGCCACGGCCCACATGACCGGCCGCCAGTCCCAGCGCAGGCCGGGCAGGACGACGTAGAGCAGGCGCAGCAGCGCGCCGAACGCCGCCACCTTCGTCGCGGCCGCCATGAAGCCGGTGACCGGGGTCGGCGCGCCCTGGTAGACGTCGGGCGTCCACATGTGGAACGGCACCGCGCCGACCTTGAAGAGCAGGCCCATGACGACCAGGGCGGTGCCGATGAGCAGCAGCACGTCGTTGCCCATGGTGCCGGCGAGTGCCGGGTCGACGTTCGTGACCGTTCCGTCGACGACGTGCGCGATCGTCGCGTACGACACCGATCCCGCGTAGCCGTACAGCAGGGCGATGCCGAACAGCGTGAACGCGGAGGCGAAGGCGCCGAGCAGGAAGTACTTGACCGCCGCCTCCTGCGACATGAGCCGCTTGCGGCGGGCCACGGCGCACAGGAGGTAGAGCGGCAGGGAGAAGACCTCCAGAGCGATGAACAGCGTCAGCAGGTCGTTGGCCGAGGGGAAGACGAGCATGCCGCTGATCGCGAAGAGCAGCAGCGGGAACACCTCGGTGGTGGTGAACCCGGCCTTCACGGCGGCCTTCTCGCTGTCGCTGCCGGGAACCGCCGAGGCCTGCGCGGCGAACGCGTCGACCCGGTTCCCGTGCGCCTCGGGGTCGAGGCGCCGCTCGGCGAACGTGAAGACGCCGAGGATTCCGGCGAGCAGGATCGTGCCCTGGAGGAACAGGGCCGGTCCGTCGACCGCGACCGCGCCCATCGCCGCGATGTGCGCCTTGGTCGTGCCGTATCCGCCCGCCGCGAGCGCGACGACCGCGGAGAACGCCGCGGCCAGCGCCACGACGGCGACGAACACCTGTGCGTAGTAACGGGACTTGCGCGGCACGAAGGCCTCGACCAGAACCCCGATGACCGCCGCGCCGAGAACGATCAAAGTGGGCGACAATTGCCCATATTCGATCTTCGGTGCATCGATCTTGGAGATCGGCTCGGCCGCTGTTGCCGCTGTTGTCCACAGGCTGTGGACGACTGATGCGCTCACTTGGCCGCCTCCACCTCGGGCTTGGTGTCCGTCTTGTGTACGTCTGACATGGTCTGCTTGACCGCCGGGTTGACGATGTCGGTGAGCGGCTTCGGATAGACGCCCAGGAAGATCAGCAGAGCGATCAGCGGGGCGACGACCAGGAGCTCGCGCACCCTGAGGTCCGGCATCCGGGCCACCTCGGCCTTCACCGGGCCCGTCATCGTCCGCTGGTAGAGGACGAGGGTGTAGAGCGCGGCGAGGACGATGCCGAAGGTGGCGATGATGCCGGCCACCGGATAGCGCGTGAACGTGCCGACCAGGACCAGGAATTCACTCACGAAGGGCGCGAGACCCGGGAGCGACAGCGTCGCGAGGCCGCCGATGAGGAAGGTGCCCGCGAGCACCGGGGCGACCTTCTGCACCCCTCCGTAGTCGGCGATGAGACGCGAGCCGCGCCGCGAGATCAGGAAGCCGGCCACCAGCATCAGGGCGGCGGTCGAGATCCCGTGGTTGACCATGTAGAGCGTCGCGCCCGACTGGCCCTGGCTCGTCATCGCGAAGATGCCCAGGATGATGAACCCGAAGTGGGAGATCGAGGCGTACGCGACCAGCCGCTTGATGTCCCGCTGCCCGACCGCGAGCAGCGCCCCGTAGACGATGCTGATCAGCGCCAGTACGAGGATCGCGGGCGTCGCCCACTTGCTCGCCTCGGGGAAGAGCTGGAGGCAGAAGCGGAGCATCGCGAAGGTGCCGACCTTGTCGACGACCGCGGTGATCAGCACGGCGACCGGGGCGGTGGCCTCACCCATGGCATTGGGCAGCCAGGTGTGCAGCGGCCACAGGGGCGCCTTCACCGCGAAGGCGAAGAAGAAGCCGAGGAAGAGCCACCGCTCGGTGCTGGTCGCCATGTGCAGGGAGCCGTCGGCCCGTGCGTGGACGATCTCCTGGAGCGAGAAGCTTCCGGCGACCACGTACAGGCCGATCACGGCGGCCAGCATGATCAGACCGCCGACCAGGTTGTAGAGGAGAAACTTCACCGCGGCGTACGAGCGCTGCGTCGCCGCCGCCTCGTCGCCGTGCTCGTGGGCCCGGTCCCCGAAGCCGCCGATGAGGAAGTACATCGGGATCAGCATGGCTTCGAAGAAGATGTAGAAGAGGAAGACGTCGGTGGCCTCGAAGGAGATGATCACCATCGCCTCGACGGCCAGGATCAGCGCGAAGAAGCCCTGCGTCGGACGCCAGCGCCTGCTTCCGGTCTCCATCGGGTCGGCGTCATGCCAGCCCGCCAGGATCACGAACGGCATCAGCAGCGCGGTGAGCGCGACGAGCGCCACCCCGATGCCGTCCACGCCCAGTTGGTAGCTCACCCCGAAGTCCGGGATCCAGGAGTGGGATTCGGTGAGCTGGTAGCGGTCGCCGCCGGGGTCGAAACGCACCAGGGTGACCGCGGCGAGCGCCAGCGTGCCGAGGGAGACGAGCAGCGCCAGCCATTTCGCGGCGACGCGCCGCGCGGCCGGCACGGCGGCCGTGGCGATCGCCCCGAGGGCCGGGAGCGCCGCCGTCGCTGTCAGCAGAGGAAAGGACATCGGTATCAGACCGCCCTCATCAGCAGGGTCGCGGCGACGAGGATCGCCGCACCGCCGAACATCGAGACCGCGTAACTGCGCGCATAGCCGTTCTGCAGCTTGCGCAGCCGCCCGGAGAGGCCGCCCACGGAGGCCGCCGTCCCGTTGACGACTCCGTCGACCAGCGTGTGGTCGACATACACCAGGGAGCGGGTGAGGTGCTCACCGCCGCGTACCAGCACGACGTGGTTGAAGTCGTCCTGGTACAGGTCGCGCCGGGCGGCGCGGGTGAGCAGGGAGCCGCGCGGGGCGACGACCGGGACGGAGCTGCGTCCGTACTGGAGGTAGGCGATGCCGGCGCCGACGACGAGCAGCACCATGGTGGCCAGGGTGACCGTGAGGGCGCTCACCGGCGAGTCGCCCTCCGCGTGACCGGTGACCGGCTCCAGCCAGTGCACGAAGCGGTCGCCGATGCTGAAGAAGCCACCCGCGAACACCGACCCGAAGGCCAGCACGATCATCGGGATCGTCATGGACCTGGGCGACTCGTGCGGGTGCGGTTCGTGGCCCTCGGCGTCGGGCTGCCAGCGCTTCTCCCCGAAGAAAGTCATGATCATCACGCGCGTCATGTAGTACGCGGTGATGGCCGCGCCCAGCAGGGCCACACCGCCGAGGATCCAGCCCTCGGTGCCGCCCTTGGCGAAGGCCGCCTCGATGATCTTGTCCTTGGAGAAGAAGCCGGACAGGCCCGGGAAACCGATGATCGCGAGATAGCCGAGGCCGAAGGTCACGAAGGTGACCGGCATGTACTTCCTGAGGCCGCCGAACTTCCTCATGTCGACCTCGTCGTTCATGCCGTGCATGACCGAACCGGCGCCGAGGAAGAGCCCGGCCTTGAAGAAGCCGTGCGTCACCAGGTGCATGATCGCGAAGACGTAGCCGATGGGGCCGAGGCCCGCCGCCAGAACCATGTAGCCGATCTGCGACATGGTCGAGCCGGCGAGCGCCTTCTTGATGTCGTCCTTCGCGCAACCGACGATCGCACCGAACAGGAGCGTGACCCCGCCCACGACGGTGACGACGAGCTGGGCGTCGGGTGCCGCGTTGAACACGGCGGCCGAGCGCACGATCAGATACACGCCCGCGGTCACCATGGTGGCCGCGTGGATGAGGGCCGAGACCGGGGTCGGGCCCTCCATCGCGTCCCCGAGCCAGGACTGCAGCGGCACCTGGGCCGACTTGCCGCAGGCCGCGAGCAGCAGCATCAGCCCGACGGCCGTGAGCTTGCCCTCGGTGGCGTCCCCGGCGATGCCGGGGTGCCCCTCGGTGCCGAGCAGCGGCCCGAAGGCGAAGGTCCCGAAGGTCGTGAACATCAGCATGATGGCGATGGACAGGCCCATGTCGCCGACCCGGTTGACCAGGAATGCCTTCTTGGCGGCCGTGGCCGCGCTGGGCTTGTGCTGCCAGAAGCCGATCAGCAGGTACGAGGCGAGACCGACGCCCTCCCAGCCGACGTACAGCAGCAGGTAGTTGTCGGCGAGGACGAGCAGCAGCATCGCCGCCAGGAACAGGTTCAGATAGCCGAAGAAACGGCGGCGGCGCTCGTCGTGCTCCATGTACCCGATCGAGTACAGGTGGATCAGCGAGCCGACGCCGGTGATCAGCAGGACGAACGTCATCGACAACTGGTCGAGCTGGAAGCCGACGTCCGCGCGGAAGTTTCCGACGGCGATCCAGCTGTACAGATGCTGGGTGAACGTCCGGTCGTCCGGACTCTTCCCCAGCATGTCGGCGAAGAGCACGACCGCGATCACGAAGGAGGCGGCCGCGAGCGCGGTGCCGATCCACTGACCGACGGCGTCCAGCCGACGTCCACCGCACAGCAGTACGGCCGCTCCGAGCAGAGGCGCCGCGATGAGCAGCGCAATCAGGTTCTCCACGATTCAGCGACCCCTTACAGCTTCATCAGGCTGGCGTCGTCGACCGAGGCCGAGTGGCGGGAACGGAACAGCGACACGATGATCGCGAGCCCGACGACGACCTCCGCGGCGGCGACGACCATCGTGAAGAAGGCGAAGATCTGGCCGTCGAGATTGCCGTGCATCCGGGAGAAGACGACGAAGGCGAGGTTGCAGGCGTTGAGCATGAGCTCGATGCACATGAACACCACGATCGCGTTCCGTCTGATCAGGACACCGGTGGCGCCGATCGTGAACAACAGAGCGGCGAGATAGAGGTAGTTGACCGGATTCACTTGGACGCCTCCTCCGGCTTCGTGCGCTCCAGGCGCTCCTCGGCACGCTGCTCCAGCGCCTTCAGGTCCTTCAGCGCGTCCGCCGACACGTCACGGATCTGCCCGCGGTCGCGCAGCGTCTTGCTGACGGTCAGCTCGGACGGAGTGCCGTCGGGGAGCAGGCCCGCGATGTCCACCGCGTTGTGCCGGGCGTAGACACCCGGCGCCGGCAGCGGCGGGATGTGCTTGCCCTCGCGCACCCGCTGCTCGGACAGCTCGCGCTGGGTCCTGGCACGCTCGGTGCGCTCGCGGTGCGTCAGCACCATGGCGCCGACCGTGGCCGTGATGAGCAGGGCGCCGGTGATCTCGAAGGCGAACACGTACTTCGTGAAGATGAGGGCGGCGAGGCCCTCCACGTTGCCGTTCGCGTTCGCCTTCGCCAGACCGTCGAAGTCCTGGACGGACGCGTTGCCGATGCCGGCGAACAGCAGGATGCCGAAGCCGGCTCCGCAGAGCAGGGCCAGCCAGCGCTGGCCCTTGATGGTCTCCTTCAACGAGTCCGCCGCAGTGACACCGACGAGCATGACGACGAAGAGGAAGAGCATCATGATCGCGCCGGTGTAGACGACAACCTGGACGATGCCCAGGAAGTAGGCGCCGTTGGCGAGGTAGAACACCGCCAGGACGATCATGGTCCCGGCGAGGCACAGCGCGCTGTGCACGGCCTTGCGCATGAAGACGGTGGACAGGGCGCCGATCACCGCGACGGTGCCGAGAACCCAGAACTGGACGGCTTCTCCGGTGGAGGTGGAGTACGCGGCCAGGTTGGCGGTCATGCCTCCGCCCCCTCTCCGGCGGACGTGCCCGACGGACTCGCCGAGGGGTGCAACTCGCCGTTGGAGACGGCCACCTGGCGCTCGGTGCCGGGTGCCGCCTCGGTCACCAGACCTCGGTAGTAGTCCTGCTCGTCCGTGCCCGGGAAGATCGAGTGCGGTGTGTCGACCATGCCTTCCTGGAGTCCGGCGAGCAGTTGCTCCTTGGTGTAGATGAGGTTGGCTCGGCTGCTGTCCGCGAGCTCGAACTCGTTCGTCATCGTCAGCGCGCGCGTGGGGCACGCCTCGATGCACAGGCCGCACAGGATGCAGCGGGCGTAGTTGATCTGGTAGACGCGGCCGTAGCGCTCGCCCGGGGAGTAGCGCTCCTCCTCGGTGTTGTCCGCGCCCTCCACATAGATGGCGTCCGCGGGACAGGCCCAGGCGCAGAGCTCACAGCCGACGCACTTCTCCAAGCCGTCCGGGTGGCGGTTGAGCTGGTGCCGGCCGTGGAACCGCGGTGCGGTGGTCTTCTGCTGTTCCGGGTACTGCTCGGTCAGCCGCTTCTTGAACATGGCCTTGAAGGTCACGCCGAAACCGGCGACAGGGTTCTGGAAACCCGGTTTGGTCTCCTTCGGCTCCTCAGCCATCGGACCCCTCCTTTCCGTCACGAGATCCGGTAACCGGTCCATCACTCGCAGTATCGGACCCGCCACTGACAATCAGCTCCCGCTCGCGGCGCGGACGGCGCCGCGGAACCGGCGGCAGCTCCTGTCCGGGCAGCGGGGGCACGGGGAATCCACCGGCCATCGGGTCGAAGGCGGCGGGCTCGGCGGGCGTCTCCTGGCCCTGCTTGTCGCGGAAGATGTCCGCCACGAACGACAGCAGCAGGAGGACGAGGACGCCTCCGCCGACGTACAGGGCGATGTCCGCGAAGTCGTAGTTCTCGTTGCGCAGCGTCCGGACCGTCGCGACGAGCATCAGCCAGACCACGGAGACCGGGATGAGCACCTTCCAGCCGAGCTTCATGAGCTGGTCGTAGCGGACGCGCGGGAGCGTGCCGCGCAGCCAGATGAAGAAGAACAGCAGGAGCTGCACCTTCACCACGAACCAGAGCATCGGCCACCAGCCGTGGTTGGCGCCCTCCCAGAAGCTGCTGATCGGCCAGGGCGCACGCCAGCCGCCCAGGAAGAGCGTCGTGGACACGGCCGAGACCGTCACCATGTTCACGTACTCGGCGAGCATGAACAGCGCGAACTTGATCGACGAGTACTCGGTGTTGAAACCGCCCACGAGGTCGCCCTCGGACTCCGGCATGTCGAACGGGGCCCGGTTGGTCTCGCCGATCATCGTCACGATGTAGATCAGGAACGAGACCGGCAGCAGGATGATGTACCAGCGGTCCTGCTGCTGTTCGACGATCGTCGAGGTCGACATCGACCCGGAGTAGAGGAACACCGAGGCGAACGCGGCACCCATGGCGATCTCGTACGAGATCATCTGGGCGCAGGAACGCAGACCGCCGAGCAGCGGATACGTGGATCCGGAGCTCCAGCCGGCGAGCACGATCCCGTAGATGCCCACCGAGGCCACCGCGAGGATGTAGAGCATCGCGATCGGCAGGTCGGTGAGCTGCATCGTGGTGCGCTGGCCGAAGATCGAGATCTCGTTGTCCGCGGGCCCGAAGGGGATCACCGCGATCGCCATGAAGGCCGGGATGGCCGCCACGATCGGCGCGAGGACGTAGACGACCTTGTCCGCGCGCTTGACGATGAGGTCTTCCTTGAGCATCAGCTTCACGCCGTCGGCGAGCGACTGGAGCATGCCCCAGGGCCCGTGCCGGTTGGGGCCGATGCGGAGCTGCATCCAGGCGACGACCTTGCGCTCCCACACGATGGAGAAGAGGACGGTCACCATCAGGAAGGCGAAGCAGAACACCGCCTTGATGACGACCAGCCACCAGGGGTCGTGGCCGAACATCGAGAGGTCTTCAGCGGCGAGGTACGGCGGCGTCATGCCTCCACCTCCTTGAGGGCCTCGGCGGCGATCGTCGCCGGGCCGATACGGACGAGTGCGCCGGGCAGCGCCCCGGTGTCGGAGGCGACGCCCCCTCCGGTCGAGTTCAGCGGGAGCCAGACCACACGGTCGGGCATCTCGGTGATCTGCAGCGGGAGTGCGACCGCTCCGGCGGGACCGGTCACGGCGATCACATCGCCGTCCTTGACCCCGGCTTCTGCGGCGGTGGCGGCCGACACGCGCGCGCGTGCGGCGTGCCGGGTCCCGGCGAGCGCCGTGTCGCCCTCCTGGAGGCGCCCCTGGTCGAGCAGCAGCCGGTGTCCGGCCAGTACGGCCTCCCCGGCGGCCGGACGGGGCATCTGCACCCCGGTCTCCCCGGGTTCGCCGGCCCGCTGTCCGCTCCAGGCGCCGAGCCGGTCGATCTCCCCGCGCGTGGAGCGCAGGTCCGGCAGCCCGAGGTGGACGTCCATGGCGTCGGCCAGCATCTGCAGGACGCGCGCGTCGGCGGGTGCGAGCCGCCGGGTCATCTGGTCGGGCTTGAGAGCGGCCTCGAAGGAGCGGACCCGGCCTTCCCAGTTGACGAAGCTTCCGGCCTTCTCCGCGACCGCGGCGACCGGCAGGACGACGTCCGCGTGCTCGGTGACCTCGCTGGGCCGCATTTCGAGCGACACCAGGAAGCCGACTTCGGACAGGGCCTCACGCGCGCGTGCCGGGTCGGGGAGGTCGGCGACCTCCACGCCCGCCACCACCAGGGCGCGCAGTTCGCCGCCGACGGCGGCCTCCACGATCTGGCCGGTGTCGCGGCCGTAGCGGTGCGGGAGTTCGGAGACGCCCCACGCGGCGGCGACCTCGTCCCGCGCGCGCGGATCGGTGGCCGGGCGTCCGCCCGGCAGCAGCGACGGAAGCGCGCCGGCCTCGATCGCACCGCGTTCCCCGGCCCGGCGCGGGATCCACACCAGGCGGGCGCCGGTGGCGGTGGCGGTCCGCGCGGCGGCGGTCAGCCCTCCGGCCACGGAGGCCAGCCGCTCACCGACGACGATCACGGCGCCCTCGGCGCGCAGCGCCTCGGCGGCCTTCGCGCCGTCGCCCTCCAGGCCGACGCCGCTCGCGAGCGCGTCCAGCCACTCGGTCTCGGTGCCGGGGGCGGCCGGCAGCAGCGTGCCGCCCGCCTTCTCCAGACCGCGGGTGGCGTGCGTGGCGAGGGAGAACGTCTTCTGTCCGTGCCCGCGCCACGCCTTGCGCAGCCGCAGGAAGACGCCGGGCGCCTCCTCCTCCGACTCGAAGCCCGCCAGCAGGACGGCGGGCGCCTTCTCCAGAGCGGTGTACGTGATGCCGGTGCCGTCGAGATCCCGGCCGCGTCCGGCGACCCGGGCGGCCAGGAAGTCGGCCTCCTCGGAGCTGTGCACGCGCGCGCGGAAGTCGATGTCGTTCGTGTCGAGGGCCACGCGCGCGAACTTGCTGTACGCGTAGGTGTCCTCGACGGTGAGCCGGCCGCCGGTGAGGACACCGGTCCGGCCGCGGGCGGCGGTCAGCCCCTGGGCGGCGGCCTCCAGGGCCTCCGGCCAGGACGCGGGTTCGAGGACGCCGTCGGCGTTGCGCACCAGGGGGGTGTCGAGGCGGTCGCGCTGCTGCGCGTACCGGAACCCGAACCGGCCCTTGTCGCAGACCCATTCCTCGTTGACCTCGGGGTCCGGCGCCGCGAGACGCCGCATCACCTTGCCGCGCCGGTGGTCGGTGCGCGTCGCGCAGCCGCCCGAGCAGTGCTCGCACACGGAGTGCGAGGAGATGAGGTCGAAGGGGCGCGAGCGGAAGCGGTAGGCCGCCGACGTGAGCGCGCCCACCGGGCAGATCTGGATCGTGTTGCCGGAGAAGTACGACTCGAAGGGGTCGCCGTCACCGGTGCCGACCTGCTGGAGCGCGCCCCGCTCGACCAGTTCGATCATGGGGTCGCCCGCGATCTGGTTCGAGAAGCGGGTGCAGCGGGCGCACAGCACGCACCGCTCACGGTCCAGGAGCACCTGGGTGGAGATCGGGACCGGCTTCTCGTACGTCCGCTTCTTGCCCTCGAACCGGGATTCGGCGTTGCCGTGCGACATCGCCTGGTTCTGCAGGGGGCACTCGCCGCCCTTGTCGCAGACCGGGCAGTCCAGCGGATGGTTGATGAGCAGCAGCTCCATCACACCGTGCTGTGCCTTCTCGGCGACCTGGGAGGTGAGTTGAGTCTTGACGACCATCCCGTCCGTACAGGTGATCGTGCAGGACGCCATGGGCTTGCGCTGGCCCTCGACCTCGACGATGCACTGGCGGCAGGCGCCAACCGGGTCGAGAAGCGGGTGGTCGCAGAACCGGGGGATCTCGATGCCGAGTTGTTCGGCGGCCCGGATGACCAGGGTGCCCTTGGGCACGCTCATCTCGACGCCGTCGATCGTCAGCGAGACGAGGTCCTCCGGCGGGACCGCGGCTTCCCCGCCTCCGGAGGGAGCGCTGGTGGTCACTGTCATGCGTTCACCTCCGTGTGCTTGTCCGCCCAGACCGTGGACCTGGCGGGGTCGAAGGGGCAGCCGCGGCCCGTGATGTGCTGCTCGTACTCCTCGCGGAAGTACTTGAGCGAGGAGAAGATCGGCGATGCGGCACCGTCGCCGAGGGCGCAGAAGGACTTGCCGTTGATGTTGTCGGCGATGTCGTTGAGCTTGTCGAGGTCGGACATGACGCCCTTGCCGGCCTCGATGTCGCGCAGCAACTGAACGAGCCAGTACGTTCCTTCGCGGCACGGCGTGCACTTGCCGCAGGACTCGTGGGCGTAGAACTCGGTCCAGCGGGTGACGGCGCGGACGACGCAGGTCGTCTCGTCGAAGCACTGGAGTGCTTTCGTGCCGAGCATGGAACCCGCGGCGCCCACTCCTTCGTAATCAAGAGGGACGTCGAGATGCTCTGCGGTGAACATCGGGGTCGAGGAGCCGCCCGGCGTCCAGAACTTCAGCCGGTGGCCGGGGCGCATCCCGCCACTCATGTCGAGGAGTTGACGCAGGGTGATGCCGAGGGGTGCCTCGTACTGGCCGGGACTGGCGACATGACCGCTGAGCGAGTAGAGCGTGAAGCCCGGAGACTTCTCGCTGCCCATCGACCTGAACCATTCCTTGCCTTTTTGGAGAATTGCGGGAACTGACGCGATCGATTCGACGTTGTTCACAACAGTTGGACACGCATAAAGGCCCGCGACAGCAGGGAAAGGGGGACGGAGCCGCGGTTGACCACGGCGGCCTTCGAGCGAGTCGAGCAGCGCGGTCTCCTCACCGCAGATGTACGCGCCCGCGCCCGCGTGCACGGTGAGCTGGAGGTCGAGTCCGCTGCCCAGGATGTTCTCGCCGAGGTAGCCCGCCGCGTAGGCCTCACGTACGGCCTCGTGCAACCGCCGCAATACGGGGACGACTTCACCGCGGAGATAGATGAAGGCATGCGAAGACCGGATGGCGTAGCACGCGATCACAATGCCCTCGATGAGGCTGTGTGGGTTCGCGAAGAGGAGCGGGATGTCCTTGCAGGTTCCCGGCTCCGATTCGTCGGCGTTGACAACTAGATAGTGAGGTTTGCCGTCTCCCTGGGGAATGAACTGCCATTTCATTCCGGTCGGGAAGCCGGCGCCGCCACGGCCCCGCAGCCCGGAGTCCTTGACGTACGCGATCAGGTCGTCCGGTGACATGGCGAGTGCCTTGCGCAGGCCCTCGTACCCCTCGTGCCTTCGGTAGACGTCCAGCGACCAGGACCTGTCCTCGTCCCAGAAGGCCGACAGCACGGGTGCGAGCAGCTTTTCCGGACTTGTCTCGTTGATCTCGGCTGCCAAGGTCATCACTCCCCCTCCTCTGCCACAGGACCCGCCGGGTGGGACGGGTCGGAGGCCGACGTGTCCTGCGGCGCGTCGTGCGAACTCGGGTGCTCGGCGGGCCGCAGGTTCTGAGGTGCTCCTCCGCCCCGCGGATGCACCACGCGCGCGGGGGCGCTCTCCCCCTTGGCCAGGCGCAGCCCCACCAGGGACGCGTGGCCCGCGCTGCCGCCGGCCTCAACCGCGCCCTCGCGCTCGTCGGGGAAACCCGCCAGGATCCGGGCGGTCTCCTTGAACGTGCACAGCCGGGCGCCGCGGGTCGGCTGGACGTCGGCACCCGCGCGCAGGTCGTCGACGAGACGCTTGGCGGAGTCCACGGTCTGGTTGTCGAAGAACTCCCAGTTGACCATCACGACCGGCGCGAAGTCACAGGCCGCGTTGCACTCGATGTGCTCCAGGGTGACCTTGCCGTCACCGGTGGTCTCCCCGTTGCCGACGCTCAGGTGGTCCTGGAGTGCCTCGAAGATGGCGTCGCCGCCCATGACGGCACACAGGGTGTTGGTGCAGACACCCACCTGGTAGTCACCGCTCGGCTTGCGCCGGTACATCGAGTAGAAGGTCGCGACCGCGGTGACCTCGGCCGTCGTCAGGCCCAGTACCTCCGCGCAGAACCGCTGGCCCGTGCGCGTGACGTGGCCCTCCTGCGACTGCACGAGATGCAGCAACGGAAGGAGCGCCGAGCGGGAGTCGGGGTAGCGGGCGATGATCTCGCGCGCGTCCGCCTCCAGCCGGGCCCGGACGTCGGCCGGGTAGTCGGGCGCGGGCAGTTGGGGCATGCCCAGGCTGACGCCCTCGGGGGTGGTGGTCACCGGTCGACGCCTCCCATCACGGGGTCGATGGACGCGACGGCGACGATGACGTCGGCGACCTGGCCGCCTTCGCACATCGCCGCCATGGCCTGCAGGTTGGTGAAGGACGGGTCACGGAAGTGGACCCGGTAGGGGCGGGTGCCCCCGTCGGAGACGACGTGCACTCCGAGCTCGCCCTTGGGCGACTCGATCGCCGCGTACGTCTGTCCCGGCGGCACGCGGAAGCCCTCGGTCACCAGCTTGAAGTGGTGGATCAGGGCCTCCATGGAGGTGCCCATGATCTTCTTGATGTGGTCGAGCGAGTTGCCGAGACCGTCGGGGCCGAGCGCGAGCTGGGCGGGCCAGGCGATCTTCTTGTCGGCGACCATGACCGGGCCGGGCTGGAGCCGGTCCAGGCACTGCTCGACGATCCGCAGCGACTGGCGCATCTCCTCCAGGCGGATCAGGAAGCGCCCGTAGGAGTCGCAGGTGTCGGCGGTGGGGACCTCGAAGTCGTAGGTCTCGTAGCCGCAGTACGGCTGGGACTTGCGCAGGTCGTGCGGCAGGCCCGCCGAGCGCAGGATCGGGCCGGTGGCGCCGAGGGCCATGCAGCCGGCCAGGTCGAGGTAGCCGACGTCCTGCATGCGGGCCTTGAAGATGGGGTTCCCGGTGGCGAGCTTGTCGTACTCGGGAAGGTTCTTCGTCATCTTCTTCACGAACTCGCGGATCTGGTCCACCGCGCCCGGGGGCAGGTCCTGGGCGAGTCCGCCGGGGCGGATGAACGCGTGGTTCATCCGCAGGCCCGTGATCAGCTCGTAGATGTCGAGGATGAGCTCACGGTCACGGAAGCCGTAGATCATGATCGTGGTGGCGCCCAGCTCCATGCCACCGGTGGCGATGCACACCAGGTGGGAGGAGAGCCGGTTCAGCTCCATGAGGAGCACCCGGATGATCGAGGCACGGTCGGGGATCTGGTCGGTGATCCCGAGGAGCTTCTCGACGCCGAGACAGTAGGCCGTCTCGTTGAAGAACGGCGTCAGATAGTCCATGCGCGTCACGAACGTGGTGCCCTGGGTCCACGTGCGGAACTCGAGGTTCTTCTCGATGCCGGTGTGGAGGTAGCCGATGCCGCAGCGGGCCTCGGTGACGGTCTCGCCGTCGATCTCCAGGATGAGCCTGAGCACGCCGTGGGTGGACGGGTGCTGCGGGCCCATGTTGACGATGATGCGCTCGTCGTCGGATTTGGCCGCGGACTGGGCGATCTCGTCCCAGTCGCCGCCGGTGACCGTGTATACGGTGCCCTCGGTCGTCTCGCGGGGCGAGGCGGCCGATGCCCCGGAAGGGGTCTGCGTGCTCATGAGTACGACCTCCGCTGGTCCGGAGCCGGGATCTGGGCGCCCTTGTACTCGACGGGAATGCCGCCGAGGGGATAGTCCTTGCGCTGCGGGAACCCCTGCCAGTCGTCCGGCATCATGATCCGCGTCAGCGCGGGGTGGCCGTCGAAGATCAGGCCGAAGAAGTCGTACGTCTCGCGCTCGTGCCAGTCGTTCGTCGGGTACACGCTGACGAGCGAGGGGACGTGCGGGTCCGCGTCCGGGGCGCTGACCTCCAGCCGGATCAGCCGGTTGTGGGTGATCGAGCGCAGGTGGTAGACGGCGTGCAGCTCGCGGCCCTTGTCCTGCGGGTGGTGGACGCCGGAGACGCCGGTGCACAGTTCGAACCGGAGGGCCGGGTCGTCGCGCAGGGTCTGGGCGACGGGGAGCAGGTACTCGCGTTCGACGTGGAAGGTGATCTCGTCGCGGTCGACGACCGTCTTGTCGATGACGTTCTCGGGGACGAGTCCCTGTTCCTCGAGAGCCCCCTCCAGTTCGTCGGCCACCTCGTCGAACCAGCCGCCGTAGGGGCGGGCGGCCGCGCCGGGCAGCCGGATCGAGCGGACCAGGCCGCCGTAGCCGGAGGTGTCGCCGCCGTTGTCGGCGCCGAACATGCCGCGCTGGACGCGGATCTCCTCGCCCTGGTCGCCTCGCTGGCCGGGAAGGTTGGAGGCGCTCAGGTCCTTCTCGGGGTTGACCCCGTTGCCGTTCGCGTCGCTCACCGCAGCAGGCCCTTCATCTCGATGGTGGGAAGCGCCTTGAGCGCCGCTTCCTCCGCCTCGCGGGCCGCCTCCTCGGCGTTCACGCCGAGCTTCGAGGTCTGGATCTTCTGGTGGAGCTTGAGAATCGCGTCCATCAGCATCTCGGGCCGCGGCGGACATCCGGGCAAATAGATGTCGACCGGGACGATG
The DNA here is from genome assembly GCF_053600395.1 of Streptomyces sp. NPDC005070. Classification (NCBI taxonomy): domain Bacteria; kingdom Bacillati; phylum Actinomycetota; class Actinomycetes; order Kitasatosporales; family Streptomycetaceae; genus Streptomyces; species Streptomyces sp. NPDC005070. The sequence goes on from NZ_JBSFZS010000037.1 coordinate 33,157, forward strand.
TGGTCAACTCCCTGCACAATGGCGTAGTTGTTGAACATTCCGCCCGATGAGGCACAAACCCCCATGGAGATGACCCACTTGGGGTTGGGCATCTGGTCGTAGACCTGCCGCAGCACCGGCGCCATCTTCTGGCTCACCCGGCCGGCCACGATCATCAGGTCGGCCTGGCGGGGCGATCCGCGGAACACCTCCATACCGAAGCGGGCCAGGTCGTAGCGCCCGGCGCCGGTCGTCATCATCTCGATGGCACAGCAGGCGAGTCCGAATGTCGCGGGGAAGACGGACGCCTTGCGCACCCAGCCCGCGGCCTGCTCGACGGTCGTCAGCAGGAATCCGCTCGGCAGCTTTTCTTCGAGTCCCATGTCTTAAAGGCCCCTCAGTCCCATTCCAGGCCGCCGCGCCGCCATACGTACGCGTAGGCGACGAAGACAGTGAGCACGAAGAGCAGCATCTCCACGAGCCCGAAAACACCCAGGGCGTCGAAGGTGACGGCCCAGGGGTAGAGGAAGACGATCTCGATGTCGAAGACGATGAAGAGCATCGCCGTCAGGTAGTACTTGATGGGAAAACGCCCGCCGCCGACCGGCGTGGGGGTCGGCTCGATGCCGCACTCGTAGGCGTCGAGTTTGGCGCGGTTGTACCGCTTCGGACCGATCAGCGTGGCCATGACCACGGAGAAGATCGCAAAGCCTGCCCCGAGGGCTCCCAGTACGAGGATCGGCGCATACGCGTTCACGCTCCTCGCTCCTCTCAGTCGGCACTGACTGGTGGCGGTTTCGACGGGCCCGCACCCCTGCCTCGTCAGCACCGCGAACCCCACCCGTCCCGGCGAAGATCGCGGACATGTGAAGCAGGTCACAAGCCCAACTGCCTCGCATCTTATGCCCGGCGGTCTGTGATCTGCGACACGGGGTATTGCCTTAGCTTTGTGATCTCCACCACCTGACGAACGATCATGAAGTCGGATGAGCAGTGATCTTCACACGCGAAGCGTCAGGTCGGTCACCAGACGTGACATTTTCGTTCATCTCCGCAGGCCCAGGGGGTCGTCTCCATATCAAGAGACTTCCGCCGCATGCAAATTCGCGTTGGACACACCCCCTTGATAGAGGACCGCGTTCACACGTCGGGGGGATCAAGGGGACCGATGTGGACACGTGCACGCGTTCACGAGCGGGCGCGACGGCGAGGCGATGGGGGTCCACGCGCGGGACGCGAGGGCCCGGGTGACCGTTCCGTGACCTGCGCCACATCTACCTATGGGTCAGATAAGCCGGGCTTGGCCATCCTCTTCAACCGGTGGTAGGTGGCGGGCAATTCGGACGTAATACTGAAAGGCCATGATCATGGGCCTGATGGACAGTGTCCGCAATGCCCGTTACGGCGTCAATAAAGAGTGACGGGCGACGAATTCGGCGGCCGATTGAACAACTGTGGCGCACCACACGTTTCTTGAAGGTATGGAGGAGCCCCTGGTACCGCTAGTACCCATGTCCCACACCGCACACATACGAAGCCACCGGAAGCCCCGTCGCAACGCTCCGTCGCTCGCGATGCGCGCCGGAGTTGCCGGTGGCGTCCTCAGCACCCTCGCCGTCGCCGCGGCCGCGGGTTCGGCGAGCGCCGCCGAGCCCGTCACGCAGACCATGGAACTGCCGACCCTGACGGCCGACCTGGCCAACCAGGTCGCCCAGTCCGCGGACGCCACCCAGCAGGCCGCGGCCGACTATCAGCTCCAGGCGGAGCGCGACGCGGCGGCCGCCAAGGCCGCCAAGCAGGCCAAGGCCGACCTGGCGGACGCCAAGAAGAAGGCTGAGGCCAAGAAGAAGGCCGAGGCCGCGCGCAAGGCCGCGGCGGCCGACGCCGTCTCGCGTTCCTCGGCGCGGACCACCCTGTCGGCGAGCACGTCCACGTCCACGAACGTCGCAGCCCCGGCCAGCGGCAGTGTCGCGACCGTCATCGCCTTCCTCAAGGCGCAGGTCGGCGACGCGTACGTCATGGGCGGCACCGGACCCAACGCGTGGGACTGTTCCGGTCTGGTGCAGGCGGCGTTCAAGCAGGTCGGCGTCGACCTGCCGCGTGTCTCGCAGGACCAGTCGGTGTCCGGTACGCCGGTTTCCCTGTCCAATGTCCAGGTCGGCGACATTCTGTACTGGGGCTCGGCGGGTTCGGCCTACCACGTAGGTGTGTACATCGGTAACGGCCAGTACCTCGACGCGGCCAACCCCTCCAAGGGCGTCGTGATCCAGGACCTGTCGGGCTACCCGGCCACGGGTGCGGTGCGCGTGCTCTGACCCCCGGGTGAACTGCCGAAGGACCGCTTCCTGTGCGGGGAGCGGTCCTTCGGGCTGTTCCGGAACCGGTGCCGACGGCGTCCGGAGCCGCCCCGGTGACCACCGGGGCGGCGCGTGCGGTCAGGCCTTCGGGGCGACCTTCGAGAGGCCGTTGATGATGCGGTCCATCGCGTCGCCGCCCGTCGGGTCGGTGAGGTTCGCGAGCATCTTGAGGGTGAACTTCATCAGCATCGGGTGGGTCAGACCGCGCTGCGTGGCGATCTTCATGACCTTCGGGTTGCCGATGAGCTTCACGAAGGCGCGGCCGAGCGTGTAGTAGCCGCCGTAGGTGTCCTTCAGGACCCGCGGGTAGCGGTGGAGAGCGAGTTCGCGCTGGCCGGGGGTGGCGCGGGCGTGGGCCTGGACGATGACGTCGGCCACGAGCTGGCCGGACTCCATGGCGTAGGCGATGCCCTCACCGTTGAAGGGGTTCACCAGACCGCCGGCGTCACCCACCAGCAGCAGGCCCTTGGTGTAGTGCGGTTGACGGTTGAAGGCCATCGGGAGGGCCGCGCCACGGATCGGGCCGGTCATGTTCTCGGGGGTGTAGCCCCAGTCCTCCGGCATCGAGGCGCACCACGCCTTCAGTACCTCGCGCCAGTCGAGCTCCTTGAAGGAGTCGGAGGTGTTGAGGACACCGAGGCCGACGTTCGAGGTGCCGTCGCCCATGCCGAAGATCCACCCGTAGCCGGGCAGCAGCCGGTCCTCGGCGCCCCGGCGGTCCCACAGCTCAAGCCACGACTCCAGGTAGTCGTCGTCGTGGCGCGGCGAGGTGAAGTACGTACGGACGGCGACGCCCATCGGGCGGTCCTCGCGGCGGTGCAGGCCCATCGCGAGGGAGAGACGGCTGGAGTTGCCGTCCGCCGCCACCACCAGCGGGGCGTGGAAGGTCACCTCCCGCTTCTCCTTGGAGTCGGCGTCGCCCAGCTTGGCGTGCACGCCGATGATCCGGCCGGTGCGCTCGTCGAGGATCGGGGCGCCGACGTTGCAGCGCTCGTACAGCCGCGCGCCCGCCTTCTGCGCCTGGCGCGCGAGCTGCTCGTCGAAGTCGTCCCGCTTGCGGACGAGTCCGTAGTCGGGGAAGGAGGCGAGATCCGGCCAGTCGAGCTGGAGGCGCACACCGCCGCCGATGATGCGCAGGCCCTTGTTGCGGAGCCAGCCGGCCTCCTCGGAGATGTCGATGCCCATCGACACGAGCTGCTTGGTCGCGCGCGGGGTCAGTCCGTCACCGCAGACCTTCTCGCGGGGAAAGGCCGTCTTCTCCAGGAGCAGGACGTCGAGCCCCGCCTTCGCCAGGTAGTAGGCGGTGGTGGAGCCGGCTGGCCCGGCCCCGACGACGATGACGTCGGCGGTGTTCTCGGAGAGGGGCTGGGGCTCGGTCACGGCGGGGGTCTCCCCAAGACTCGAAATCAACGTGCCGACGGGCACTGGACATGGGCAGTCTATGCAGCGGTACCGATCACCCGGCTGAAGGGCTGCCCCGTGAACCGAGCTCTCCCCGATGTACGCCTGCGCGTCCCCACCGACGAGGACACTCTCGAGTGGCACCGGGTCTTCGACGACCCCGAGGTCATGGAGTTCCACGGGGGCCGCGCGGCCGAGCGCTCCGTCTACGAGGAACTCACGGCGCGCCAGCGGCGGCACGACGCGGAGCACGGGTTCTGCCTGTGGACGATGGTCGGTCCCGGGGACGAGGTACTGGGCTTCACGGGCGCGCAGCCCTGGCCGCACGCCTGGGGCCCGGCCGGGAAGATCGAGATCGGCTGGCGGCTGGGGCGGGCGCACTGGGGCAAGGGGTATGTCACGGCGGCGGCCCGGACCACCCTGGAGCGGGTCCGCGCGGCGGGCGTCACGGACGTCGTCGCCATGGTCAACGCGGGCAACACCCGTTCCATCGCGGTGACGAGACGGCTCGGCATGGAGCTCGCGGAGCGGTTCACGCTGCCCTCGTCACGGCAGGAGGGCCACCGCTACCGGCTGGCCCTGTGACGGAGTCCCGCGCGTCTTCTCATGGCTTCCGGAAGGGCACGGGCGAGGCTTACCCTTCCGGGTACCGCTGGGGGTGACGTCTGTGCGCATAACACCCAAGACATCCGAAGTGCGCGTGCCGCGGCTCGTCGGTCTGATGGCCGTGGACGCGCGTGAGACGGCTGAGGCTCGCGGTGTTCTGCTCGCCGCGCCCGACCGGCCCGATTTCCATCGGACGGTCGTCGACTACGTCGTACGGCAATTTCCGCAGCCCGGGGCCGAGGTGCCGCGCGGAGCCGTCGTGACGGTGTGGTTCGACCTGGGAGACGCGGAGGGCGGCGCCGGGGTGCGCGAGCCCCGTCCGCCCCGTCCGCCGTCGGGCGGGCTGCGCCGCGAACTCGAGCTGCCCGGCGACCCGTTCGTGGTCCTCAGGTAGCCGGTCCCGGTAGCCGGCCCCGGAGGTTCCCCCCGGGCGCCGAACGGGGTCAGGCCGGCTTGTAGCCTCGGTGGAGGGCCACGATGCCGCCCGTCAGGTTGCGCCAGGCCACCTTCGACCAGCCTGCGCCGATCAGCCGCTGGGCCAGTTCCGGCTGGGTCGGCCAGGCGCGGATGGACTCGGCGAGATAGACGTACGCGTCGGGGTTCGAGGAGGCGGCGCGGGCGACCGGGGGCAGCGCGCGCATCAGGTACTCGGTGTAGACCGTGCGGAACGGCGCCCAGGTGGGGTGCGAGAACTCGCAGATCACGACGCGTCCACCCGGCTTGGTCACGCGGTACAGCTCGCGGAGCGCGGTGTCGGTGTCCTGCACGTTGCGCAGCCCGAAGGAGATCGTGACGGCGTCGAACGTGTCGTCCTTGAAGGGCAGTCTGGTCGCGTCACCGGCCGTCAGCGGCAGCCAGGGGTGGTTCCGCTTGCCGACGCGGAGCATCCCGAGGGAGAAGTCGCAGGGGACGACGTACGCGCCTGTGCGGGCGAAGGGGAGCGACGACGTCGCGGTGCCGGCCGCGAGGTCCAGGATCTTCTGCGCGGGGCGCGCGTCGACCGCCTTCGCGACCTCCTTGCGCCACGCCCGGTCCTGTCCGAGCGACAGCAGGTCGTTCGTCAGGTCGTACCGTTCCGCCACGTCGTCGAACATCGAGGCGACTTCGTGCGGCTGCTTGTCCAGGGATGCGCGAATCACGGTCCCCATTGTGGCAGTACGGGCCCGACGGCTTTCCGGCGCCCGGCCGGGAACCGGTCGCCGTTCCCCTGTACGGGGAAAGCGCCGCACCCGCCCCCGTGAACCACGGGGAGGATACGGCGCCGTTCCGACGGCCCGACGGCTTCTGTCGCCTGGCGGGTTCTTCCGCGTGCCGGGTGCCACCGAGTTCCGGGTGCCACCGAATCCCACGTACCACCGAGTCCCGGGGACTAGCGGGTGGGCGGCTCGGGGATCTCGGCGAACACCGCGTTGACGGTGTGGTTGGCGTTCATGGTGATCGTGTAGTTCGGCGTGGTGTCGGTCTGGAGCACACCGTCGACCTCCCAGCCGGTGAGCCGGAAGCCGGGGCTCGTATCGGCGGTGACGGTGACCTGCGTGCCGGGGTCGTACGGGCCGTACTCGCTCGGCCTGAGGCTGCCTCCGGCGGCAGGGCTGGAGGTCATGGTGAGGGAGACCCGGTTGGTGACCAGGGAGGCCCGGTAGCCCGCCAGGAACTCGGCGGCCCTCGTCGCGTTGGCGGCGTTGTTGTTGTTCTCGTCGCCGAGAGCCTGGTCGCCCAGCAGGTTCACCGTGTTGGAGTACTGGTTGACGACCGCGCACCGCAGGGTGCAGGCGCTGGAGTAGGCCATGATCGTGTGATGCCGCTGGTCGGCGGTGACCCAGCCGTAGTTGTCGGTGCCCACGGGAGTCGTGCCGCCCTGGGCCACCACCGTCTTGCGGTCGTGCTTGAGACCGAAGTTGTGGCCGATCTCGTGCGCGAGGTTCTCCCATCCCGTGATGGAGAAGGCGCTGGTGACCGAGAAGGCGTTGTTGCTGGTCGTCGGGCCCGCGGGGGTGGGCAGGTTGGCCTGCCCGGAGCTGTCCTCGGCCGGGATGGAGGCGATGAGCGCCACCAGGTCGGCGCCGTAGGCGGTCCGGTTGGCGGCGGCCGTGGCTCCGAGGGTCGGGTTCAACGGGTTGCTGATCATGCCCAGCAGGGTTCCGGCGTTCTCACGGTCGACGCCGGTCGCCTGGGTCTGGTACGTGTGGACGACATGCACGCTGGCCGGCACGTAGCTGGTCGCGAGTGCCCTGTTGAGCTGGTTCACGCCGTAGGTGATCCGGCTCTGGACCGCCGAGACCGAACCGAGTTCGGTGACGGTGGCCGGGGTGTAGGCGACGACGATGTCGATGGCCGCGGGGTTGTCGGGGGTGGCGATCCGCCGACCGGGCTGGTTCGGCTGGGCCGACCTGGTCGGCGGCAGTGTCACCGTGTCGACGCCCTGGCCGCTCGGCGGCAGTTTCAGCGCGTCGATCTCCTGCAGCAGATACCTGCCCGGCCTCTTGGGCACCGGCTTGTAGAGGTACTGCCGGAAGCCCGCCTCGATCTCGCCGGACAGGGTGACCGGTCCGGCGTTACACGCTCCGATGATGGACACGGAGATCGTGTTCTCCGGGTGCCTCGGGTCGTGGCCGGACCAGAACACCGTGCCGTCCGGGTCCTCTCGCTTGAAGTCCTCGATCGCCGTGAAGCCCTTCTGGTGCTCGAAGAGCGGGAAGGTGCGGCGCTCGGGCACGCCGTCCTTCTGTCTGCCGCACAGCGAATGGAAGTCCTTGGGATTCGCGCGCATCACCGCGCTGCGCTTCACCCACGGCTCGGGGTCGTGGCCGGGTCCGGCTCCGGCGGCCGCGGGGGTGTTCACGGCCAGCGACAGGGCGGCGGCGAGTGCGGTCGCCGCGGTGGACGCGGCGAGCAGGGAACGACGCATGAGGAACGTCAGCCTCTCTGTGGGGGTTTCCCCCATGCTCCGTAACCAAGATCGCGCTCGGCTCGTTGGAGACGTCCACACACGGCCAACCGGGGCGAGGTTCACCCTTCGAGCCGCTACGGCAGCAGCCGGGGCCGCTTCCGGGCGGCCACGTCCTCGACCCAGCCGAACAGCGGGATCGCGATCCCGATCAGCACCCAGCCGACGCCGAACATGAACCACTGGCTCTCCAGGGGCAGCCATTTCTCGAAGGCCGGCACGTTCCAGAACCGGTCGATCAGCGGGACGGCCAGGATCAGCGCGATCTCGTGCCAGAGGTAGATCGTCACCGCCCGCCCGTTGAAGACCGTCACCGTGCGGTCGAGCCGCCTGAAGCGGGCCATCCAGGCGAAGTCGACGTCGTAGTAGGCCTTGAAGTACATCAGCGCCGTCACGAAGCCCGCCGACCAGAAGGTCTGGGCGAGGGGTATGTCGTCCAGGTCGTACGTGCCGTACTCCGCCCGGTGCGCGAGGGCGTACCAGCCGCCGTACGCGAGGGCGGCCGCCGAGGCGAGGACCACCACGGCCGGCTTCAGGCGCCGCAGCGCCCCCTCGCGGTGGGCGAAGCCGAGCAGCCAGCAGAAGAGATAGGTGGCGAGGTCCGTGAGGGCGCTGCCGAAGCGGTCGTCCGGCGGCTGCCACGCGTACTGGAGGACCACGATCGGTACGAGCGAGAGGAGCAGCACCGGTACGGGGGCCCTGCGGAAGACGTTCAGGAGCAGAGGCGAGAGCAGCACGAACCAGAGGTACGTCCGCAGGTACCAGAGGATCTCCCAGGCCTGCTCGCCCCACTGGTTGCCCGGAGGGTCGCCGACCGGGACGATCCAGAACACGATCTGCCATCCCGGCATCCAGCCGTGTATCAGCATCGCCACCACGACGAAGAGGCCCCAGAACCAGAACGGCGGCAGCAGTCGCCGCATCCGGCCGCGCACCACCTTGAGCGCTGGGCGCTCCAGGGACTTGGCCATCAGCGTGCCGGCGAGCGCGAACATCACGCCCATCGATGGGAAGACCAGTCCGGCCCAGGCCCAGCCGAAGGTGTGGTACGTGACGACACGGACCAGGGCTACGGCGCGGAGGGCGTCGAAGTAGCGGTCTCGGCCGCCCCCCGCTCCCTTCTTGCGGGAAGGGGACGGGACCGGGTCCGGCTCGGCCGCCGCCGGCTCCGTCTCCGCCGCCACCCCCACCCCCATCGTCTCCGGCTCCGGCTCTGGCTCCGTCAGGACGGGGTCCGCCGGCTCGGGAACGTACGGCCACTGCTCCTCGTACGGCGCCGGCTGCTCGTACGCCAGGCTCTGGTCGTACGCCAGGCTCTGGTCGTACGGGAGCCCTTGCCCGGGGTCGTAGGCGTACCCGCCGTCGTACCCGTACGCGGGGCCGTGACCGTACCCGCCCTCGTACCCGGAGCCGTGCCCGTATCCGTACCCGCCCTCGTACCCCTGCCCCTGCCCCTGCTGCTCCGCGCCCCAGGTCATCTAGCTCACTCCTGCCGGGGTTCCGACCTCGCCCGTGCGTTTGAGCTTCTGCCAGCGGAGGCGGCCGCCGGTCAGGGCCGTGACGCAGGAGTGGATCAGAACCAGGTACATCATCTGGCGGTAGGCGAGTTGCTGCAGCGGCAGCATCGCGAGGTAGCGGTACTTCTCCCGGTCGAGCCGGAACGCATAGGCCGCGCAGATCAGTTGGACCGCGAGGACGGCCAGCCAGGCGAGCAGCGCGGCCCGGAAGGCCACGAAGATCATCGAGTAGACGGTGAACACGTCGATGAGCGGCGCGAAGACCGGCGTGACGATCTGGAAGAGCACCACCAGCGGCATGCCCACGCGCCCGAAGCGGCCCGAAGGACCTTTGTCCGTCAGGGACTTGCGATGCTTCCAGAGCGCCTGCATGGTGCCGTACGACCAGCGGTAGCGCTGCGACCAGAGCTGTTTGAGCGAACCGGGCGCCTCCGTCCAGGCCTTGGCGTGCTCCTGGTAGACGACCCGCCATCCCGCGCGGTGCATGGCGATGGTGATGTCGGTGTCCTCGGCGAGCGTGTCCTCGCTCATGCCGCCGACCTCCAGCACGGCGTCCCGGCGGAACGCGCCGATCGCGCCGGGGATGGTGGGCATGCAGCGCAGCAGGTCGTACATGCGGCGGTCGAGGTTGAAGCCCATCACGTACTCGATGTGCTGCCACGCGCCGATCACGGTGTCGCGGTTGCCGACCTTGGCGTTGCCCGCGACGGCCCCGATCTCCGCGTCGGCGAAGGGCTGCACGAGCTGGTGCACGGCGTCCGGCTCGAAGACCGTGTCGCCGTCCATCATCACGACGATGTCGTGACGGGCGTGCCGGACACCGTTGTTGAGCGCGGCGGGTTTTCCGGCGTTCTCCTGCCGGATGACCCGGACGTTCGGCATGCCGAGCGACTCGGCGATCTCGGACGTGTTGTCCTCGGAACCGTCGTCGACCACGATGATCTCGATCGGATGCGTGCTCTTGGCCAGTGACCTCAGGGTGTTGGCGATGCATTCCTTCTCGTTGTACGCGGGCACGATGACGGTCACCGGCCGGGTGACCGTCGGTCCCCAGCCGAACTTCCCGCCCCGGCCGCCTCTGCGGCTGCGGTTGCGGTTGCGCTGCCGGTAGTGCCGGCGGGCGAGGACCAGCATCATCGCGAACCGGCCCATGACGGCGACGCCGACGACCACCAGGAACCAGGACAGCGCCGGTACGACCCATTCGGCGACCGCCACGGCGTAGACGAGCGCCTTGCCCTCGTAGAGAGTCGCGCCGGTCGCCTCGCGCTGGCCCGCCTGCGCCTCGGCGCTCTCGACGGCACCCGCCGACGGACCGCCGGCCGCGGCGGTGTCCCCGGCCCGGGAACCGCCCTGGCCGGCCGCCGCCCCGGACCCGCTCCGGCCCGCCGCCCCGGACCCGCCCCGGTCGGCGGCGGCGGCCAGGGACGCGGACCTGTTCAGTTCGGCCTGGGCGCCGCTGACCGTGGTGAAGGTGTAGCCCTTCGCCTTCATCTTCTTGATGTACGCGTCGAGCGCCTGGACCGTCTGCGAGCGGTCGCCGCCCGCGTCGTGCATGAGGACGATGGCGCCCTGGTTCTTCTTCGGTGTCGCCCACTGGACGATCTTCGAGACGCCCGGTTTCTTCCAGTCGTCGCTGTCGGTGTCGACGAAGACGCTGGTGTAGCCGAGACTGCCGAGCTCCTTGTAGACGGGCCAGCTGTAGTTGTCGACGGCGCTGATCTCCGAGGAGTACGGGGCACGGAACAGCGTGGTCTGGACTCCGGCCGCGCCGGCGAGGGCCAACTGCGTCTGCTTCAGCTCGCGTTGGAGCCGCGCGGTGCTCTGGTAGGAGAGGTCGACGTGGGTGAAGGTGTGGATGCCGACCTCGTTGCCCTGGTTCACCAGCTTCTTCACCACGTCGGGGTAGCGGGAGACCATCGAACCGACCACGAAGAAGGTGGCGTCGACGTCGTTCTTCGCCAGGACCTTCAGTACTTCGGGCGTCCAGTCGGGGGTCGGCCCGTCGTCGAAGGTGAGCACGACGGTCTTCTCCGGCACGGACTGCGTCTTCGCGGCGCCGTCGGCGAACGTCAGGATGGGGCCGCCGTCGAGGATCTTCTGGGGGACCTTGTCGTAGGCCGCGCCGTCGCGCACCCGGGCGTCGTTGCCGATCTCCGAGCGCAGATAGCCGTCGAGCAGCATGACGCTGATGAGGGCCAGCAGGAGCATCAGGGCGAGGATGACACGGGGTTTCTGCAGCGCCGCGGCCTTCCCGGCGGCCCGCTCCAGTTTGGAGGGGGCCCGCCGACGGCCGCGCGTGGGTGTCGTCGTGGTCATGGGAGTGGGCGCGTCCCCGTCACTCGGCGCCGGTGGACGCGGACGCCCCGGCGGTGGTCGTGGGGGCGGAGGAGGGCGCGGAGCCGGTGGGCGGGCCCGACGGCGGGACGCCGGTGGGCGCCGCGTCCGGCGCGCCGCTCGGGCGGGTACCGGCGCCGGGCCCGCCGTAGGCCCCGCCGGGTGCGGAGCCGGAGCGGCCGCTGCCGAAGGGGAGGAGCGAGGACGGCGTCAGCGAGGTGCCCCAGCCCATGAAGGCCATGCCGAGCACGACGGCGTACCCCAGGCAGACGACGCCGACGAGCATGCCGACTCTGCTCAGCAGGCGGGCACGGCGCCCGGAGCTGTCAACGAACACGGGGCCGGCCTCGGCCCCCCTGCCGCGTTTGCGGCTACGGCCACGCACCTGGACACGGTTTTCGACGGCGGACTCGGATTGCATTCCCCAGACGGTAGGACGCGTTTATGTGCCGGAAACTCCGAGTTCCGTATGAACGGCCCATGAGAGAGGCCCGAGCCTGTACTTTTCCTATGAGAATCGAGAAATGCCCGCGCGACCCGGACCCGATGGATACGGGAGATATGCACCCACCTAAAGCCCGAATCACCCCTTTTGTGCGCACCTCTGCCTGCGATTTCCCCTCACGATCTCCATTCGGCATTCCGTTCCGGATGTGACACATTTCCAGTCGGGGAACGGCTGTTTGTTTTCGATCCGAGACAGACATCACACGAGATCATGAAAGATCACGAGAGTGGGTGCGTGCGGAATGCGGAGTTTCCTGAGGCCGGCCGTGGGGGTCGTCTGTCTGGTGGCCCTGGCCTGTGCGGGGTGCTCCTCGGGCGGCGGTGACGCCTCGGACCGGTCGTCCACGCGGGCCGGCCGGACGACGGCCGCGGCGGCGTCGCCGGAGGCGGGGGCCGGTGCGGCGAAGTCGTCGGCCACCTCGTACGCGCCGTACGTGAGCGCCACGACCGCCGCGGACACCGACTCGGCGGGGTCGCCGACCACGTACAACCTGGCCTTCGTGATCTCGGACGGCAGCGGCTGCACACCGAAGTGGGACGGGATGTACGCCATCGGCGACACGGCGGTGAAGTCCCGGATCTCGGCGCTCGAGAAGTCCGGGGCACGGGTGCGGGTGTCGTTCGGGGGTGCCTCCGGCAAGGAGCTGGCGTCGACGTGCGACAGCGCGAGCGACCTCGCCGCGGCCTATGGCGCGGCCCTGGACGCGGCCGGGTCCACGCAGGCCGACTTCGACGTCGAGGGCGCCCAGTTGAGCGACTCCGACTCGGTCGCGCTGCGCTCCGAGGCCATCGCGCTGCTCCAGAAGAAGCGTCCCGGACTGACGGTGTCGTTCACCCTGCCCGTGATGCCGTCCGGGCTCGACGCCGACGGCTTGGCCCTGCTGGAGTCCGCCAACGACCACTCCGTGGACGTCTCCACGGTCAACATCATGACCATGAACTACGGCAGTTCGTACGCCGGCGACATGGGCGACTACGCGATCACGTCCGCCGAAGCGGCCCACACCCAGTTGAGGAAGGTGTTCGGACTGTCGAGCGCCGACGCCTGGCAGGGGCTGGCGCTCACCTCGATGATCGGCGTCAACGACGTGGACAACGAGACGTTCGGGCTCGCGGACGCCTCGCAGGTACGGGAGTTCGCCGAGAAGAAGGGGGTGGCCTGGGTGTCGATGTGGTCGACGTTCCGCGACAGACAGTGTGAGAAGGGCAGCGCCACGGCGGACGACGCGGCGACCGACTGCAGCGGCGTGAAGCAGGACGCGGGGGCGTTCGCGAAGGCACTCGCGGGCTGAGTCGGCGTCACGTGCCGGGATCAGCGGGCGCGGTACACCAGTCGGCCGCCGATCACGGTCGCCACGCAGGTTCCCGCGCCCTGTCGGACCAGTTCGGCGCGGTCCGCGACGTCGAACACGGCGAACCGGGCCGGACCGCCCGGCACCAGCCCGGGCAGCAGGATCAGCGGGGCCGGGGACAGCGCCGCCGGACCGGGGAGCCGGTCCGGCCGCCGCCCCACCGCGAGGCCGGCCCTCCGCACCGCGTCGACCACGGCTCGCGACCGCAGCTCACCGGCCACCGCCACCGTGCCGTGGGCCAGCATCCGCTGGATCCCGCGCCGCGCGCTCGCGCCGAGGCGTGTGGGATCCGCGCGGAAGATCCGCCGGGCCCGCTCCCCGCCGATGGGCTCGGTACCGAAGCCCTCGGCCTCGCGCGGGTCCGGGTGGTACGTGGCTTCCAGGAGCTCCGGGCCGTACGGGTTCAGCAGACCCGGCGTCAGGATGCCGGGCCAGCGCCGTACCTTCGCGGTCGGGCGCACGGCGACCAGGTCCTCGTACGGGCCGACGGCGGCGACGGCCGCCCCGTCGACCAGGACGGCTGTCTCCGGCGTCCGCTCGGCAACGTGAATCGTCAGCATGGGCGTGTCAGTTGGACGCGAGCAGCTTCAGCTCGGGGTGCGCCGTGCCGCCCTCGATCGCGGTCGAGGAGATGTGGGACATGACGCGCTCGTCGACCGGGTCGTTCGCCGGGTCGTCGTGGACGACGATGTGCTCGTACGTCGTGGTCCGCTGGGCGGGGACACGGTCCGCCTTGCGGATCAGATCGATGATCTCCATGCGGTTGGAGCGGTGCTTGGCGCCGGCGGAGGAGACGACGTTCTCCTCCAGCATGATCGAGCCGAGGTCGTCCGCGCCGTAGTGCAGGGAGAGCTGGCCGACCTCCTTGCCGGTGGTCAGCCAGGAGCCCTGGATGTGGGCGACGTTGTCGAGGAAGAGACGCGCGATCGCGATCATCCGCAGGTACTCGAAGAGCGTCGCCTGCGTGCGGCCCTTCAGGTGATTGTTCTCGGGCTGGTAGGTGTACGGGATGAACGCGCGGAAGCCGCCCGTCCGGTCTTGTACGTCACGGATCATCCGCAGGTGCTCGATGCGCTCGGCGTTGGTCTCGCCGGTGCCCATCAGCATGGTGGACGTCGACTCGACACCCAGGCCGTGCGCGATCTCCATGATCTCCAGCCACCGCTCGCCGCTCTCCTTGAGCGGGGCGATCGCCTTGCGCGGGCGGGCGGGGAGCAGTTCGGCGCCGGCGCCCGCGAACGAGTCGAGACCGGCCGCGTGGATCCGCTGGATGGCCTCCTCGACGCTCACCTTGGAGATCCGGGCCATGTGCTCGACCTCGGACGCGCCGAGGGAGTGGATGACCAGCTCGGGGTACGCGCCCTTGATCGCGGCGAAGTGCTTCTCGTAGTACTCGACGCCGTAGTCCGGGTGGTGCCCGCCCTGGAACATGATCTGCGTCCCGCCGAGCTCGACGGTCTCCGCGCAGCGGCGCAGGATGTCGTCGAGGTCGCGCGTCCAGCCCTTGGCGGTGTCCTTCGGGGCCGCGTAGAACGCGCAGAACTTGCACGCCGTGACGCACACGTTCGTGTAGTTGATGTTGCGCTCGATGATGTACGTCGCGATGTGCTCGGTACCCGCGTACCGGCGGCGGCGTACGGCGTCGGCGGCGGCGCCGAGCGCGTGCAGCGGGGCGTCGCGGTAGAGGACGAGCGCCTCTTCCGGGGTGATCCGCCCACCCGCGGCGGCACGGTCCAGCACGGACTGAAGGTCGGCCTTCTCGGTCACCGGGAGCGTCCCTTTCGTAAGGGTTGTGGACAGACTCAACCACCCTACGCCAGCCCGCCCCACCGGCCGACGCCAGGCCCACCGGCGGCCCCGCGCCGGGCTCACCGGCCGACCGGCGTCAGGCCCATCGGCGCGACCGGCGCCGGCCCGGGTCGGCGTCAGACCGCGAAAGCCCCGATCAGCAGCCCCACGTACGCCCCCGCGATCAGGAACGGGCCGAACGGGATCGACGTCTTGCGCCCCGCGCGCCGGGCGATCACGAGCGCCATCCCGTACAGCGCGCCGAACAGGAACCCGGCGAAGGTGCCGAGGACGACCACGCTCCACCCGTACCAGCCGAGCACCGCGCCGAGGCCGAGGGCGAGTTTCACATCGCCGAAACCCATGCCGTTCGGGTTGATGAGGAACAGCACGAAGTACCCGCCGCCGAGTGCGAGCGACCCGAACAGCGCCGTCGTCCACTCCCCCGCGTGCTCCGGCAGCACGGCGGCCACCCCGAGCAGGACGAGCGCCCCCGCCGCGAGCGGCAGGGTCAGCGCGTCCGGCAGCCGCTGCACCCGGAAGTCCACCACGGCGAGCAGGAGGCCGAGCGGCGTGAGCAGCAGCCAGACGCCGAGCTCCGGACGTGTGCCGGTCGCGAGGGCGAGTCCGGCGCAGAGGAGAGCGGTGACCGGCGAGACGAGGAGGGCGCTGGGGCCGTAGCGGGTTCCGCTCGGGGAACGGGCGAGCCCCAGCCATCCGCGCGCGGCCCCGGTGATCGGCTGCCCTTCCGGACCGCGGTCCCGCCACGGCTCGTCGGGCTCGACGGCGAGGCGGTACGCGGGCCGGGGCACCAGAAGCCCCGCCGCCGCGCCCCAGAACGCGGCGGCGACGACGAGCCAGAGATCGAGATCCACGCGTTCCCCCAAGAGTCCGGTGTACCGGCCGGGCCGACCGGCGGGACCGGTGACGAGCGCCCGGCCGTCGGCCACGGCCACCGACGTCCCCTCCCGGCCGGCGACCGGAGCGACGGCCGAGGCCGGGTGGTGCGTCGCGCCGCCCGGTCGAAAGCAGCCGGTGTGCCGGGCGGGCGCCGGGCCGGGGCCCGAGCGGTCAGCTCACCGCTGCCGTGCCGCCGCGCCAGGTCGGGAGGAGTTCGTCGAGCAGCGCTTCCGTCCGGGGCGGCAGCCCACGCGCCCCGCTGCGGGACACCAGGTCGGCGGCGAGCCGCTTCACCTTGTCCTCGTCCCCCGTCGCGTGCGTCGCGCGCAGCAGCTCGTTCCACAGCCGCTCGTCCGCCGGCGCCGAGTTCATCGACGCGTTCAGCGCCTCGATCGCCTTCTCCGCCCGGCCCTTCTCCAGATGGAACGCGGAGAGCGCGAGGCCGATGTCCGCCACCAGCAGCGGCAGTTGGGCGTCGATGATCTCGTGGGTGAGCCAGCCGTAACGCCCCTCGGGACGGTCGGCGAGCAGCGGGCCGCGGACGAGGACGAGCGCGTCGGTGAGCAGCCGACCGCGCACCACCCGGCTGTCGACGCCCTTGCCCTGCGTCGCCTCGTGGTAGAGGGAGCGCAGCACGTCCAGGTCGGAGACGACGGACTTGGCGAGCGTGAGCCGCCCGGTCGCGTCGGAGCCGAGGCGGGGGGTGCCGTCGGGGTCGTCGCCGAGCCAGCCGCGCAGCCGCTCGACGAGCGCGTCCCGCACGTCGTCGGTGACTCCGCGCGGCCACAGCGCGGAGGAGAGCACGCGTGGGTGCACCCCTTCGCGGTGCAGCAGGAGCAGCGCCAGCGCCTCGTGCAGCAGCGGACTGCGTTCGCCCTCGGGCGTCTCCAGACCGATGATCTCGTACGGGCCCACGAGCCGCGCGTAGACGGCGGGCCGCCCCTGCTCGCTGATGTCGACGAGGAACGGCGGGGAGTCGGTCGGACCGTCGGGCCCGCCCTCCGGGTCCGCCTCGACGAAGAGTTCCACGACCGCCCGCTGCTGGGCGACCGGCAGCATCTGCGCGTCGAGTTCGAGGCCGAGGAGCGGTGCGAGCAGCTTGCCCTCGCGGGTGACCTCCATCTCCCAGGCGGCGCCCGGCAGTTCACCGCTCTCGGTGCCGACGAGGTAGCCGATGCCCAACCGCCCGGCATCTGCCGCCAGTTCGGCGAGCTTGAGGGCGTCGACGGGGGACGGTTCGGCGGCGAGGAGGACGAGGTGCGGGGCCCAACGGGTGTGCTGGGCGGGCCCGGTGCGGCCGGTGAGCACGGAGTCGTGTCCGGCGGCGCCCAGCGCGCCGCGCCGCTGCCGTGTCTCGGCCTCCATGGTCTCGACGAGCGCCTCGATGTCGTCGAGGTGGCGCAGCCGGTTGGGTGCGAGCGGCGTCAGGTCCTCGCCGAAGCCGACGAGGGTGATCGTCATGCGGTCCGACCAGCCGTTGGTGGCCAGTTCGGCGGCGACGGAGGCGAAGACTCCGGCGCGGTCGGCCGCGCTGCCGCTCAGGGAGACGATGCCGGGCACGGCCTCCAGGTTGAGCAGCAGCCGCGAGTCGTCCATGGTGCCGAGGCTGACGAGGCCCGGGTAGGGGGCGGCGGTGTCGACTTCCTCGTACCGCTCGGCGTCCGCCCTTGCCAGCATCCAGAACGTCTGGTCCTGGCCGACCTGCCACGGCGTGGGCGGCTTTCCGGCCGGCTGGGCGAGCTGGAGGTGCAGATCGCCGTCGCCGCCGAGCCAGGCCGCGTAGACGGTCGGCAGCGGGCGCGATTCGGCGGCGAGGGCGGCCGCGAGGCCGCGCAGCGACAGGTCGAGGAGGCGTACGCCCTCGGGGTCGGCGCCGACGAGCAGCGCGTCCTGGGCGTCCGCAGCGGCTCCGGTGGGAACCGGCGGCTCCATGCCCCGGCGTCCGCCGACCGCGCCGAGGGCCGACTGCCACAAGGCCTGGCGGCGGCGCCGGCCGAGGGCTCCGAGGAGGCCCGCGGCGAGGAGGGGCGCGCCGACGAGGGCCTCGGGCAGCCCGAAGGAGGACCCGCTCTCCTCGGAGGCCGACGGCGTGCTCTGTCCGTCGCGCGCGTCCGGGGCGGCTTCGCCGGAGGAGGCGCGGTCGCTCTCCTGGCCCTGGTCGCCGCCGGCCCGCTGCTGGGGAACGCGGAAGTGCGCGGTGTCCCGGTCGCCCTGCTCGCCCTGCCGGCCGACGCCGCCGGCCCGCTGTCCGCCGGCCTGCTGGTGGTCGCCGGTCTTCGCGTAGTCGTGGATCTGCTGCTGGACCTGTTCCGGGATCCCGGGCTTGGCCTCGGGCATCTCGACGAGCTCGCCGCCGTGGGCGTCGCCGGGCATCTCCATGATCCAGCCGGGCCGGATGAGGCTGGCCTCGGACAGCTTGGACCCGTCGGGCTGCGTACGGTCCTTGTTGAGCTCGTAGATCTCCTTGTACCGGCGCCCGTCGCCGAGGTGGCGCTGGGCGATCTCCCAGAGGGAGTCGTGGTGACGGCCCTCGGGGGGCTGGATCCGGTAGTACTTCGTGTCGCCGTGCCGGGTGGAGGAGCCGCCGTCCTGCTGGGAGGCGGCCTGGGCCGCGGCGTCGGCGGCCTGTTCGGCGACGGCGGCGGCTCCCGCGGCGGCCTGCTCCCGCTGCTGCCCGAACAGCGTGCCCGGGGTCTGCTGAGCGGCGGCGACGGAGCCGTGCCGGTTGCCTTCCAGGCTCTGGCCGAGCTGGGAGAGGCCGGGGGTGAAGCTCGCGGCGGCGGCGCCGACGAGCAGGAGTGCCGCGACGAGCTGACGGGCCAGCAACTGGCTCGCCCCGGCGCCCGGTACGCGGTTGGGCAGCCCGACGCCCGACAGCGCGGCCTTCATCTCGACGAGGACGCACGCGGTGAACTGCGCCCACGCCAGCCACACGATGACCGTCAGCACGTGGATGAACGTGCCGACGGTGATCTCCTGCTGGAGCCAGTCCAGCGACGGCGTCCCGTGCGGCAGCGGCCAGCCCACGGCGACCACCAGCGCGCCGGGCACACCGACGAGCAGCACCAGCAGGGCGACGAACGCCCCGAACGCCTTCACGAAGTCCCCGAACGTCCGACGACGCCTGGGCAGGGGCTGCGGCGTCCGATTCCTCGGACCCGGCGAGCCGCCCGTCGAACGGGAGGTGGTGCGTCGCGCCATGGCGGGTGTCCTGGGGTCGTTGGGGGAGGGCGTGAGTTCGGGGGTGAACCGAGCCTACTGAGAGTCTAAGGAGGGTGTCGAAGGCCGGTCGGACGGCATGGACGGCAGACCGCCCGTTTCATCACCAACCGCCCAGGACAACCGAGTTGCCGCTTCACCCTGACTTCCGTCAGCACCGTTGACCCCCTCATACCCTTCACAACATCCGCAAGACGGCCTCCCGCCGGCGGGCCGCGCAGCCCGGACAGGGCCCGGGGAGGGTGTTCGGCGCATCGGTCACGGCCCGGGAAGAGTGTTCGGCGCATCGGTCACGGGGCGAACCGAGCCTCGACGAGCGGGACGATCCCCGGCGGCCGGAACGGCCGGCTCTCCCGACCCGGCCTTGCCTCCGGGAGACCCGCACCCTGTATAGGGAGTGACTTCTCCAGCGAAGGTCGAGGGTGCGCAGAGTGGCCATAACGTCACCGACGGTAGATCCAGCCCCTTAGATCCACGGGGACGGTCGCGTAATCTGCCCCCGAACGAGTCACCTTCATGGCACGCCGAGAGGGGAACCCGATGGCACTGAGGCGTGACGCGACGGCCCGTCAGATGCGTCTGGCGGCGGAATTGCGCCGACTCCGCGGAGCGGCCGGACTCGCATCGCGTGAAGCGGCCACACTGCTCGGAGTGAGCCCCGCACAGATCAGCCAGATCGAGGCCGGCCTCGCGGGCGTGAGCGAGAAGCGATTACGCCGGCTCGCCGCACAGTACGTCTGCACGGACGAGACGTTCGTGGAGGCCCTGGTCGCCATGGCCACCGACCGGACACGCGGGTGGTGGGAGCCGTACCGCGGTCTGCTGCCCACGCCGTTCCTGGACCTCGCCGAGCTGGAGCACTACGCCGCCTTCCTGCGGGACGTCCAGTTCCTCCACGTCCCCGGCCTTCTCCAGACGGAGGAGTACGCACGCGCGGTGTTCTCCTACCGCGTCCCAGAACTCCCGGCGGACGAGGTCGAGTTACGTGTACGGCACCGGATGCAGCGCAAGGCACTCCTCGACGGGCCCGGTCCCAAACGGTACGACGGCGTCGTCCACGAGGCGGCCCTGCGCATCATGGTCGGCAACCGCGCCGCTTCGAGGTCCCAACTCGCCCACGTGCTGGACCTGTCCGAGGCCGAGCACATCACCGTGCGCGTCATCCCCTTCGACCTGGAGGGGTTCGGTGGCGCCGCGAGTGCCATGACCTACGCGGGCGGCCCCGTGCCCAGGCTGGACACCGTCGTACGCGACGCCCCCCAGGGCGCCGCGTTCATCGACTCCGAAGCCCAGCTCAACGCCTATCGCACGCTGTTCCACACGGTCGAGGCGGTGTCGCTGGACGCCGACCGGTCCCGCGACTTCATCCACAGGTTGACGAAGGAGCTGTGAGAGTTGTCCATGAGCACCCCCGCCAACTGGCAGAAGTCGTCCTACTCGGGGCCCGGTGACGGCGACTCCTGCGTCGAGCTCGCCTCCACCCCCGCCGTGCTCCATCTCCGCGAGTCCGACGACCCGGACACCGTCCTCACCACCACCCCTCCCCCCGTCGGCCACCTGCTCCAGGCCATCCGCACCGGAGCGGTGGGCACACCCCGCTCGTGACAACCCCTCGACGACGCCCTGTTCGGCGTTCCGCTCGCAACGATCACCGAGATACGTTCATACGTACGTTCTCCCCCAAATCGGTCTGGCGGCCGACGCGTTCGGCGTGGAGGACGCAACCGTCGCGCCGGGCGATACCCGTACCCTTCGTATGGTGCTGACCCAGACGTACATCCCGGTCCCGGGAACCACCGACCAGGTCGTCCTCGTCTCCGGAGCCGGCCCGGTGCTGGATCTGGCCGAGGCGTTCCACGACATCTTCGACGCGGTGACCGGCACGTTCCTGTTCGTCTGACCGGGACTTCACGACTCGACAAGGGGGAACCGACATGAGTGGTGGCGGCAAGAGCGACCTCGCGCTCCCGCTGAGCGAGCTGGAGGACTACGGCGGGCGGCTGCGGGACATCAAGACCCGGCTGAACCACACCAAGAAGCTCTTCGAGTCGTACCAGGACGACCTGGGCGACCACACCGTCTACGACGCCCTGGACGACTTCGAGTCCGGCTGGGAGGACGGCCGCGAGGACATCGGCCAGGCCCTCGACGCCCTGGCGAAGATGTCCGACGCCGTGGTCCGCGAGTTCAAGAAACTCGACGACGACCTGGCCAAGAACGTCTCCGAGGGAGTGAAGACGGAGAAGAAGGGCGGAGCCAAGTAGTTCGCGACCCCGGCCCGGGCAGGGCCGGGCCTCAGCCCACCTCGTTCTCCGCCACCGCGCGGCCGTGGACGGTCACGTCTCCGCCGTAGAACATGCCCGTGAAGACCGGCGAGTAGGTCAACTGGACCTCCACCTCGACCTGATCGGCGTCCGCGGTCACGCAGCGGGTCGCCGCGATGTCCGCGCCGGACATGCCCATCTCCCGGGCGAACGCCTTCACTCGGGCGCCGCAGTTCTCGAAGTTGATGGGCGCCGGGCCGTTCTGGTTCTCGTAGAGGGAGTCCAGGTCGATGTCCTGGGCCGCGTACCGGGCGGCCTGCTCGGCGATGTCGGCGGCCCGTTCCCGCTTGGAGATGGACATCCCGCCGTCGATGACGAACGCCGAGAGGGAGAGGAAGACCAGCGCGAAGATGATCACCGCGCCGGCCCCCGAGCCCCGGTCGTCGAGCCGCTCCCGGCGCGCGGCGGCCCAGCCGCGCAGCGCGGTGGGCGGCTTCGGGCCCCACCGGGCGGGGCTCGGCTTCGGATCCCGCCGGGCGGGACTCGGCTTCGGGCACGCCCGGCGGGTCCGCTCCCGGAGCGCGGAGTTCAGCTTCATGCCGTCCTCCGGAACGGGTCGAGCGGTGAACTGAAGGACGCCTCCAGGGTGGTGGGCACATCGAGGCCGATCATCGCCAGGCCCCGCACCTCGCAGCTCACCTCGACGGTGAACAGCGTGTCCGGCTCGAAGCCCGCGCTGGTCTGCGTCACGCTCACCGGTCCCGAGCACACGTCCCCGAGGTCGGCCTCGGCCGCCTTCCTCGCCTCGGCCATCGCGGTCGCGTGGTCCTTCTGGATCGAACCAGCCCGCGCGGCGTCCCGGGCGGCGCCGTCCAGCGCGCCGCGGCCGTCGACCAGTTGCCCGAAGGCCACCAGCACCAGAATGAAGAGGATCATCACCGGCGCGAGGATGACCACCTCGATGGTGGACAGTCCCCGGTCGCGCCGATGCCCGGACACGCGGTCCAGGAGGGCGGCGAGCCGGACCTTCGGTCCCGTCACGGCGCCTCCTCCTTCACGAATCTCTCCACCGGGCCGGACGACTGCGCGTGCACCGTCAGGTCCAGGCCCGGGAAGACCGAGGGCACCCTCGCCCTGATCTCGACCCCGACGGTGTTCGGCTCCGGTTGGAGCATCGTCACGTCCGGGGACAGGACCAGCTTCGGGCCGAGCTGGCTGATGTAGCTGTCGACGACGTCACCCGCCTCGCCGCGCCACGCGCCGGGCTGCGCGTCCGCCGTGGCACGGGCCTTGCGGGCGCCCGCCTGGGCCGCCGCCTGGGCGACGTGGTCCGCGAAGAAGTACAGCGCGAACTGCACCGTCGCGAAGATCATGAAGAACAGCACCGGAGTGAGCAGCACGAACTCGATCGCGGTCATGCCGGAGTCACCGCGGGCGGAGGCTGCCTCCACCCTGCGGCGCACCCAGCGTCGTAGCCCTCGGTGTTCGCGCACGCGCATCCCCGCCGCTCAGCAGGTCTTGCCGGCGTCGGCGCCCTTGATGCAGTCGCCGACCTTGTTGGCGCCCTCGCTCAGCGCCGCGTTGATGATGGCCGCGACCACGCCGACGATGGCGACGACGACGGCCGAGATGATGACCCACTCGACCGCGGACGCGCCCCGGTCGAGCTCGCCGGAGCGGGCACGCTGCACCCGGCCCTGGAGGAAGGTGATCAGGAAGTCCACCCCCGGGATCCCGGTGCTGAAGTTCCGTCCGTTCATGGTGAGTTGTCCTCTCGAAGAAAAGTTTTGGCCGACGGGTGGCCCCGCGGGCGCCGCGGTCGATCAGACCTGGAACACACGCATCGCCGCCGGGAAGATCAGGAAGACCAGGAAGCCCGCGCACAGCAGCAGTTGGGCGACGAGCATCGACTGCGACTTCTCGCCCGCGCTGCCCTCGATCTCGGAGAGCTCGCGGTGGCGCATCGTCTCGGCACGCGAGGCGAGCGACTCCCGCACCTTGGCCCCGTCGTCCGCGACCAGCGCCAGGGACGCCGACAGATCCTTCAGCTCCTCGACGCCGAGCTCCTCACCGAGCGAGCCGAGCGCCTGCCACTGGCTGATGCCCGTGATCCGGGCGTCGGCGAGCGCGTTGCGGATGCGCTGCGTGGCCCAGCCGTCGGAGATCTCGGCGGCGGCCATCAGCGCCTCCGGCAGACCGCGGCCGCCGGCCAGGCTCATCGACACCAGGTCGAGATACGCGCCGATCACGCGCCGCAGGTCGCGCCGCTTGTCCACCGCGTCCCGCCGCACCTCCAGATCGGGCAGGAAGAAGAAGACGATCGCGAAGAGCAGCGCGAGCCAGACCGGGATGATCGGACTGCGCCCGACGCCGAGGGTCCAGACGATGGCGAAGAGGAACGGGCCGAAGAAGACACCGGCCGCGGCCAGCAGCACCTTCGTCGCGAGGAACCTCTCCCAACTCCGGTCCAGGACCGCCAGATCGGCACGCAGCGAGCGCTGTTCCCAGCCCTGCTGGAGGTAGAGCTCGGCGACGCGCCGGCCGACCTGCGCGCGCAGGCTGCCGAGGCGTCCGCTGTCCCGCTGTCCGTGGTGCGCGGACTCGTACGCCGCCCCGCGGGCCCGCATGGCGTCGATACGGGCGACCTGCGCGACCGCGCTGCGCCTCGACGGCATGAGGGCGCGGACGGCGGCGTAGACGCCCAGGCCCAGGACGGCGCCGATCAGGATCGGCATGGTCAGGTTCATCGGCGTACCGCCTCATCCCCGGAAACCGGTGTACGGGGCCGCACGAACCGCACGGACGACTCGTCCCGCACCAGGAACCGCTCCGGCGTCTCGATCGTGGACAGCTTGCGCAGCCACCAGAAGCCGAGGCCGAACAGCCCGCAGACGCAGGCGAGTACGAGCTGGCCGACCGCGGTCCCGTACGGCTCGACGAACTCACGGTTGAAGACCGACAGTCCGAGGACGAAGGCGATGGACACCGCGACGACGATCTGCACGGAGCGCCGGGTCGAGGCGCGCTGGGCCATCACGCGCTGCCGCATGTCGACCTCCTCGCGCGCCGACTTGGCCAGTGCGCCCAGCACCTGCCGCAGACCCGGGCCACGCAGCCGGGCGTTGAGGATGAGCGCGGCCACGATGATGTCGGCGGACGCGTCGTCGATCTCGTCGGCCAGCTGCTGCAGGGCCTCGGGGAGCGGTGTCCGGGAACGCAGCCGGTCCACCAGCGCGTCCAGGTGCGGCCGCAGTACGGGGGCGGAGGCGCGCGCCGAGGCCGGGATGGCCTGCTCCAGACCGACCGCGCCCGCGATGGTGTCGCGCAGCGATTCGGTCCAGGACGCCAGCGCCTCCACACGGCGCATCGCCGCCTTCTCCTCGGACGCGCCGCCGAAGAGCTTGTCCCAGAAGAAGACGAGGATGCCGGCCGCGAGACCGGCGACGGCCCAGCGGGTGAGGAGGAGGACGACGAGGCCGGCGATGGCGGCGATCGAACCGCGCTGCCCGGCGAACCGGATCAGCTCGGCCGCGCGCTCGCTCGCCTTCTGCTTCTCGTGTTCGGGCTTGGCGGGCAGTCCGCGTACGGCGACGGTGAACAGCGCGAGGCCGCCGCCGACGGCGATCCCGCACCCGAGGGCGTACAGGACGGGCAGGGAGAACAGTCCGCCCATGGAGCCGAGCGAGTCGAGGGCCGCGAGCGATGTCGTGCCGGAGGTCCCGCCCGGCGCCCCGGCCGTGGACACGGCCACGCTCAGGTGCGGCGCGTCCGTGGTCAGATGCGTCACGGCCTGGTCGAGGTGCGGCAGTGCTGTGTCGAGGTGCGGCACGGCCGGGGCCATCGCCGTCGTCATGTCCTGGGTCATCGTCGTCACCAATTCCCGCTGCCGGGCAGCCGGTAGCCCTGCGCGACGAGTTCGTCGAGGCAGGCGATGGGCGCGTGCGGGACGATCCGGCCGTCCGGGGCCTCGGCGAACACCTCGCTGGACAGCACCCGTCCGTCGACGCCGTTGACCTCGCGTACGGAGGTCACCATGCGCTGGAGGCGGCCGCCGGACTCGTAGTCGTTGCGCCGCTGGATGAAGACCACGAAGTTCACCGCGCCCGCGATGAGCATCTGACTGGCCTCGATGGGCAGTCGCTCGGACGCCTGGAGCGCGTACGTGGAGATGCGGTTGAACACCTCGCTGGAGCTGTTCGCGTGGATCGTGGAGAGCGAGCCGTCGTTGCCCTGCGACATCGCGTTGAGCATCGTCACGATCTCGTCGCCGAGGACCTCGCCGACGATGACCCGCGAGGGGTTCATGCGCAGTGACCGGCGCACCAGTTCGGCCATGGTGATGGAGCCCTGGCCCTCAGAGTTGGGCAGCCGCTCCTCGAACGCCACGACGTTCGGGTGCAGTTCGGCGAACGTGTCGAGGCCGAGTTCCAGCGCTCGCTCGACGGTGATGAGCCGCTCGTGCGGCGGGATCTCGTTGGCGAGTGCGCGCAGCAGTGTCGTCTTGCCGGCGTTGGTGGCGCCCGCGATCATGATGTTCTGGCGGGCCCGGACGGCGCAGGCGAGGAAGTGCGCGACCTCGGGGGTCAGGGTGCCGTTGCCCACGAGGTCGGACATGAAGACCTTGCCCAGGCGCGCACGGCGGATCGACAGGGCGGGCCTGCGGGTCACGTCCATGACGGCGGAGAGCCGGGAACCGTCCGGCAGCCGCAGGTCGAGCTGCGGGTTCGCGGAGTCGAAGGGACGGGACGACAGACCCGAGTAGGCGCCGAGGACCTGGATCAGCTCGATGAGCTCCTCGTCGGTCTCGGCGACGGGGTCCCCCTTGGTCTCCCGGCCGTCGGCGTAGCCGATGAAGACCTCGTCGCACCCGTTGATGTCGATGTTCTCGACTTCCGGGTCGTCGAGGAGCGGCTGGAGACGGCCCACGCCGAAGAGCGCGGCGTGGACGGCGGCCGCGTACTGCTCCTCGGTCTCCGCGTCGAGCGGGGTCCGGCCGAGGTTGATCTCGGTACGGGCATGGTCCTCGAGGATCTGGGCGATGACGGCGCGGGCGTAGTGCCGTTCGTCCTCGCTGGACATCGGGGTGACGCCGCGGACCTGGTCCTCGCGGCGCTGTTCGGAGATGCGGTCGCCGGCGTCCTGCCGGAACCGCTTGACGAGCTGGTGGTCGACGGCGGTCATCGGCCGGCTCCGGCGGCGGGCTGGCCGTGACCGGCGTTCGGTCCGTCGGCGGGTACGGACCAGGCGGCGCCGTACTGCTGATACAGATCCGCGGTCACCTTGCGGGCCGAGCGGATGAGCAGCGACTTGTCGAGGCGTCCGCGGCGGCGTCCGGCCAACTGGGCCGCGCCCGCGGGGTCGTCGGCGATGGTGCCGACGACACTGGCTCCGGTCTGGGCCGCCACGAGCATGTCGTTGACCTGGTGGACGAGCTTGGCCGAGTCACCCGGGTCGGCGACGAGGACGACGCCGATGAACGGGGTGGCGAGTCCGCCGGCGCCGCGCGGTCCGCCGTGCAGCTTCGCGGAGAGGGCGGCGGCCCGGTCGCGGACGCGGGCGATGGCCTCGGGCTCGGTCCGGGAGAGCAGGAGCACCAGGGCGGCGTGCGGGAACAGTTCGGCCGCCGGGGTGTCCCCGCTGATCCGGCCGCAGTCGGCGATGACGTCGGCGGGCGCGTTCGGGGAGTCGGCGAGCTGTGCGAACGCCCGGCCCAGGGTGGGCCAGAGTCCGGCGAGACCGGCGGCCTGCTCGGCGATCCCGAGTCCGACGAGGACGTCGAGTCCGCCGCTCAGCGGCTGTACGTGGTCCCAGAGCTGGTCGGGCACGAGACCGCGCCGGGCGGTCGCCGCGATCGACAGCATGCCGGTGTTCGGGTTCAGCGGGCCGCCGTGGGCCGCCGCGCTCCGGTAAACGAGGTCGCCGCCGGCCGGGTCGGTCTCGGCGAGCAGGACCCTGCGGGGCCAGACCGCCGCGAGCGCGACCGCTGCGGTGGTGACTCCCGGGGAACCCTTGTCTGCGGCGAGGGCGATGAGCGCCATGTCTGTCTACTCACTCGCCTCTAGTTGCCGGGGACGATGACGAGGGCGACCTGACCCGCCGAGGCCGCGGCGGTGACGGAGGCCGCCTGACCGTTGTCCACCATCAGGGTGACGGGCAGATTGGTGCTGCTGATCGTGCTGTCCGTGTCGCTCTTGACCGAAATGACCTTCGCCTGCTCGACGATGGGCGCGGCGTCCGCGCTCGACGAGCCGGCACCGGAGGAGTTGGACGAACCCGACGAGCGGCTGCCGCTGGTTCCGGTGTCGCCGACGCGGTAGACGGCAACCGTGTCACCGGACTTGATGCCCGCGGGGTACTGGCCCTCCTTGAGGGAGACACCCACGGAGGCCTTGCCGGTGGGAACCTCGGCACCCTCGGCGAACATGTCGCCGATGACCACGGTCCCCTTGTAGATCGGGGACTTGGCCTTGAGCTTCTTGAGCTCGGCGAGCTGGTTCCACTTGACGTAGTGGATGGAGGTGTCGTCCGCGACCAGGACGGAGATCACGTGATCGCCCACGGACTCACCCGCCTGGATGTCGCTCGTCACCTTCACGACCTCGACACGGTCACCGGCGCGCAGCACCAGCATGGTGGCGCCGAGCGCGCCGACGAGGACGAGGAGCACCGCGAGAGCGGCCAGCGCCGGTTTGCGCTCGCGAGGCGGGGCGGGAAGCCGCTCGCCCATCGCCGGCTGGGCCGACGTGGCGGAACGGTTGCCGCCCGCCCCCGTACGCTCTTGGATCCTCACGCGACCGCTCCCCGTACACCCAAGAAAATGTCTGTCAATTCACGAGCCAAGTAGGACACTTCACCCCCGATCCCCTTTACGGGACGGACCGTGCGACCTGGTCGAACTTCCGGCGCCGGGGCGAGTGTCAAGCCATGGCACCGTATCAGTCGCACATAAGCCCCTCAAGGCGCGTCAAGACCCCTGAAGCGCACCCGACTCGACGTTATCGACGCGCAACGACGCTGGTTCGGTTCCGTGTTGAGCGCGGCGCCCGACCTGTCCGTCATCTGTGCGCCAGCGAATCACCACCACCGGCCGGGACTTCCGTCACGGGCCGTGCACGAGGCCTGCACGAGGTGCTCACGGACGCGGCGGGTGGGGAACCGGGCTCAGAACCCCCAGGGACTGGGATGCGGCCTGACATCCGGGTCCTCCGACCAGACCAGGCGGGCCTCCAGGTCGTCCCCGAGGAGCTCGGTCAGACGGTCGACGGCCCAGGCGTTCCACTGCACGCCGACGGGGAACTGCGGCACGCGGAAGGAGGGCAGGGCCAGCGGGAGGGCGTCCGGGCGGAAGACGGTCTTCTGCATCTCGCCGGTCGCCTTCTTCGGCTGCGACGAGGCGCGGGTGTCCACACAGTCGACGACCTGGTCCACGAGGTGGAGCAGGTAGGCGTCCGCGGGCGCCCCTTCGACGCGGACCGGCAGCAGGCTGCCCGACTTCTCCAGATCCTCCCGCAGCCGGTCCGCGAGCCCGCCCGCGAGGATCGGAGCGCCGGGATAGTCGGACGCGAACTCGGCCTCCCGGGCCTTCGGATCACCCGTCCACTCCGCCGCGAACACGGTGGGCCGCGGCGCCCGGTCGCCCTGGAACTGCCAGCGCTTGAGATCGATGAGCGAGTCGTCCAGACGCAGGGTGCGCAGATTCCGGGCGCTCGGCATGAGCCGGTACACGGCCAGGGGTTCGGAGTTCATGAAGGACATCATCACGCCGTCCAGTAGGCGGTGCTCGGCACCGCGGTGGTGACGCCGGACAGCTCGGACTCGATCTGCCGGCCGATGCTGCGCAGTTCCCGCCGGAGCGTCGTGCGGATGGCGCGGTCCCCGAAGCCCCGGGCGACGCGGTCCGCGACGACGTTGTGCAGGTGGGCGTCGAGGCGGCCGAGGAACCGGTTGCTGTGCGTGAAGTTGTGCGGCCTCGGATGCCCCAGCGGGATGCCGTTCGCCGCGTCGTTGATGTCGACCTTGTACTTGGCCAGGAGTCCCCGCATCCGGGGTCCGCCGCCGCGCGAGAACCCGGAGGGGACGATGTGGGCGGCCGCCTGGCCGGGTCCCACCGCGCGGCCCTCCTTCGCCATGTTCTCGCCGAGAATCTTGGAGCACTGCTTCAGGCCGAGATAGTCGGACCACAGCAGCGGGTTGACGACGTAGCGGCGTGGGTTGGGCCCGGCGTCCATGCCCAGCGGATCGGGGCTGAGGTAGGCGGCCGACGCCGGGTCGTAGTACCGGAAGCAGTTGTGGTGCAGCCCCGTCTCGGCGTCGTGGTACTGGCCGGGAAAGCGTAGCGGGGTGGACGCGCCCGAGCCCGGCGCCGTGCGTGACCCCGGGTCGGGGAAGGTGCCCAGCCCCCACAGTGTGGTGTCGCCGCGCCAGACGATCACACCGGTCTCGTCGACGAGTTCGGTCGGGGTGCCGACCAGGTCCGTGACGATGGCGAAGAACCGTTCGTCGACGACGTCCTGGGGCGCTCCCGCCAAGGTGGTGCGCTCCGTCTGGGTCAAGGGGCGGGTGTCGTCGCGCTCCCAGGTGAGCGTCGTCTCGTGGTCGGCTCCCCCGTCCGTGCCGTGCACCCTGCTGGTCTGCTCGACGAGATGCGGGCCGTCCCACACGAAGCGCGTCTCCTCGGCGACCGTGACCCCGTCCGCCGCGAGCCGCCGCTTGGCCACCCGGCGGCCGAGCGCGTCGTGGAGATAGCGCCAGCGCGTGCCGTCCGGCGTGGCGACGCCGACGAGCCGGTCCTCCGCGTCCCAGGAGTAGCGCCAGATGTCCGGCTTGCGCGACAGCCTGGTGCGGCGGCGCAGGATCACGCGGCCGGCGTCGTCGTACTCGTAGTGGACGGAACCGGCACCGACGAGGCGGTTGCCCGCGTAGGCACGCGCGCCCCGCGCCTCGGGCTGATCGCGGTACGCGGGCCAGTCCGCGCTGGTCACATTGCCCGTCCCGTCGTAGGCGTACGACTCGGTCCAGTCGGCGGCGCGCACCGCGGTCACCTGGCCCAGGACATCGAGGTCGAAGGTGCGCCGGCCCGCGGCCGGGTCGTCGACCCCGGTCAGGTTCCCGTCCGCGCGGTAGGTGTACGTCCGGCGGGCCGGCGGGCGGGAGGAGCGGGTGTCCTCCAGCGTCTGGGAGCCGAGGCGGTCCCCGGTGTCCCACGCGAAACCGAGGGTGAGGCCCTGCCCGAACGCCCGGACCGTCTCGCGGCCCGCGGCGTCGTACGAGGAGGTCAGGACGTGTCCCATGGCGCTGAGCGCCGTCCGGTTCCCCGCGGCGTCGTAGGTGTACGTCGTCGTGGCACCGGCCGGTGTGACGCGGCGGACCGGCCGCCCCGCGGCGTCGTACGACGTGGCGAGCTCCCGTCCGTCCACCGCCTCTCCGGCGATGCGCCCGGCCTCGTCGTAGCGGAGCGTCAGGGTGGCGTCGGAGCCCGCGGCCCGCAGCAGACGGCCGCCGGGCGTGTGCGTGAACACCGTGGTCCGGCCGTCCACGGTCTTCTCGACCTGGTTGCCCACCGCGTCGTAGGCGAAGGTGGTGCTCTGCCCCAGCGGGTTCGTCCGGCCGGTGAGCCGGCGCGCGGCGTCGTAGGCGTAGCGGACGGTCCGCCCGTCGAAGTCGGTCTCGGACGTCGGGCTGCCCACCGCGTCGTAGGTGTAGTCCCAGGTCAGCCCCCGCGGATCGGTGACCTGGCAGAGGCGCAGCTCGCTGTCGTGGCGGAAGGCGTACCGCGCGCCGTCCGGTGTCGTGCGCGCGGTCAGCAGATCGAAGGCGCCGTACTCGAACCGGGTGACCCGGCCCAGCGCGTCGGTGTGCGTGAGCCGGTTCCCCTCGCCGTCGTACGTCCATGCCTCGGTCGACCCGTCCGGGCCCGTCCGGGCGGCGAGGTGTCCCTCCACGGTCCATTCCTGGCGGGTCACCTCCCCGACGGGGTCGACAACGGCGGTGACCCGCCCGAAGGCGTCGTACCCGAACCGGGTCTCCGCCCCCAGCGCGTCGGTCGCGGAAACGATCTGTCCTGCGGGGTTGTTGACGAACCGCTGGACGGCCCCGAGCGGATCGGTCACGGAGGTGACGGCGCCGGTGCGGTCCCGGGTGAACTCCGTGGTCGTCCCGTCGGTGTCGGTGAGCGACGTGCAGTTGCCCCGCTCGTCCCACGCCTGTCGTACGACCGTGCCGTCGTATCCCGTGAGCTCGACGGTCAGGCCCAGCGCGTTGTGTCGGGCCGCGGACGCCGACCCGTCGGGCAGCCGGACTTCGGCGAGCCGGCCGAAGTCGTCCCACTCCATACGCGTGACCTGCCCCAACTGGTCGGTGCGTGACGTCGGTTGATCTCGCCGGTTCCATTCGTGGAACACGGTGTGACCCAGCGCGTCGGTCTCGGCGATCAGTTGGTAGGCGTCGTTGAACTGATAGGCGGTCGTGTGCCCGAGGGAGCTGACGGCGCGGGTCAGATGCCTCTCGTCGTCGTAGTCGAAGGTGTAGTCGAGGATTCCGTGCACACCGTGGACGGCGACACAGCGGCCTCCCTCGTCGTACGTGTACCGGTACCAGGCTCCGTTGCCGTCCTCCCAGCCGGTGAGACGGCCGCGGTCGTCGTAGGCCAGTCTCAGAGGCCGGTCCGAGGAGTCGCGGACCTCGGTGAGACGACCGTGCGTGTCGTAGCCGTAGGTCATCAGGGTCGGCCGCGCGGGGTCGCTGAGCAGGGTCAGGTTCACGACCCGCCCCGACTCGCAGGTCACACCGATGCGGTAACCGCCCTGGTGGGCGATCTCGGCCGGGCTGCCGTCGGCGGCGTACTCGACGGTGATCGTGTTGTCGTTCCGGTCACCGATCACGGCGAGGGGCAGTTCCCGCGGCGGCCGGCCCTGCCGGGGCCGGAAACTCAGCGTGCGTCCCGTCTCCGGCTGGCTCACCACGAGGGTTCCTCCGGGGCCGCCGTCCCAGCTCAGCGGCCAGTGCGGGCCCTCCACGGGCAGGACGGGCACGTCCGGTTCCGGCACGGGGTAGGTGAGGATCACGCCGTCGGCGGCGAAGAACCGCACGCCCGTGGCGTCGAGGACCAGTCGCTGGTCGAGCGTGGAGGTCCAGGCCCGCCCGAAGTGACGGCCGCCGGTCAGACCGGTGCGGTGGTGGCGCTCCAGCACCAGGGGCAGTACGCCGTCCAGGGCCACGTCCGTCTCGGACATCACCATCTGGCCCGTCGCCATGTCGATGGGATCGCCGCAGGTGAAGAGCTTCTTCATCGGGCGCCCCAGAGAGCGTGCGCTCTTGCCGAACCCCTTGGCCCCCAACGCCATGCCCTTGAGCCCGGTCTTGCCGAGGCCTTTCAGACCCTTGAGCCCCTTGGCGAGCTTGCCGAGGCTGGTGAGACCCTTGCCGCCCGGTATGCAGTCCAGCGCGGCGAAGGCCACATCCCAGAGGGACGCCTGGCCCTTGGAGTACTTGTACAGCGTGTCGGCGAGGACGACGAGCGCGGCGATCAGCACGATCGCGCCGAGGATCGGCCCTCCGATGATCATCGCGATGATGCCCACCACGGCCACGACGACCTTGCACACCGTGACGATGGTGTCCCAGTTGTCGGAGAACCAGTCCCCGACCTCCTCCCACCACTTCCGGTTATGGATACCGGCGTCCGACGCCTCGTCGATCTTCGACTTCGCGTCCCGCGCCGCCTCCTCCCGCATCTTGCGGGCATCCGCCGCCATCTTCTTCGCCGCGTCCAGCGCACCGTTCGCGTCCGTCACATCCGACTGAGCGCTGGTCTGCGCCGACTTGGCATGCTGCGCGTCCCGCGTCGCCGCCCGCACCGTCGCCTCGTCCGGCTTCTCGGTGTCCTTCGCCCCGGTCGGATCGTCCTTGTACTTGTCCGCTTCCTTGTTCGC